>JALOPO010000371.1 GCA_025453855.1 Gemmatimonadaceae bacterium | reverse complement strand
GCACCACGTGGGCGATCTCGTGCGCCAGCACGCTCGCCAGCTCGTCGCGCGAGCCGACGCGCTCCACGAGGCCGCGATGCACGTAGATGTGGCCGCCCGGCAGGGCGAAGGCGTTCACCGCCGCGCTGTTCACGAGCGCGAAGCGGTAGCCGCCGCTGCGCGGATCGGCGACGCGCACCAGCGAGTCGCCGAGCGCCTGCAGCCACTCGGCGGGCCACGCGCCCCGCACGATCGGAAGCTCCGCCTCGAGCTGCTGCGCCGCCTCGGCGCCCAGCCGGTGCTCCTGCGCGACGTCGGGCGTGCAGGCCGCGAGCACCAGCGCGCTGGCCACGCACGCCATCGAACGACGGTGGCCCGGAGCACGCGCGTGCACGGCCCGCCGCGACACGCGGCGCGCGAGAGCGGTGAGGCGGGGAAGGCGACGCGCGGCCGGCATGGTCTGGCCTAAGTTACCCGGCACCACGCACCACATCGGCATCCCGCACGAGCGCGGCCCCGCGCGCGGGTCGCCATCCGTCGCCTCGCCGTCGTTCGTCCGCCCTCGCACTCCCGCCACCCCGACGCATGACCCTCGACGAGTACCAGCAGCTCGCCGCGCGCACGATCGGCGCGCGCACCCCCACCGACCAGCTCGCGAACATGGCGCTCGGCCTCGCCGGCGAGGCGGGCGAGACGGCCGACATGCTCAAGAAGCACCTCTTCCACGGCAAGGCGCTCGATACGGAGGAGCTGGTCAAGGAGCTGGGCGACGTGCTGTGGTACGTGGCGGGGATGGCCTCGGCGATCGGTGCCTCGCTCGACGAGATCGGCACGCGCAACATCGACAAGCTGCGCGCGCGCTACCCCGACGGCTTCAGCGCCGAGGCGAGCGCGCGCCGCGTGGACGTGTCGACCGCGTGAACCGTCGTGGAACGGTGGCCGGCGCGACGCTCGTGCTGACGCTGTCGGCGTGCGGCGGTGGTGCCACCGCGCCGATCGCAGCGCCACGACCGGCGCCGACCACGCGCGTCACCGTGCCCACCGTGCCGCGCAGCGGCGACGCCGCCGATGCACGCTTCTACGATGCCGCGCAGGGCACCGTCACCACCGACGACCTCGACGCGCTGCGGGCGCGTGCGCTCGCCGTGCCGGTGCAAGGCGTGTACCCCGCCGAGGTGCCCGATCACTTCACCGCACGCCGCGGCGGCGGCCGGCGCCACAACGCGATCGACTTCCTCGTCCCGCGCGGCACGCCCGTCCTGAGCGCCGACGACGGCGTGCTCACGCGCGTCGCCACCAACGCCCTCGGTGGCCACACCGTCTGGGCCGCCGACCCCACCGGGCGCTTCGCGTACTACTACGCCCACCTCGACGGCTGGTCGCCGGGGCTCGCGCCCGGCCAGCGCGTGCAGCGCGGCGACGTGCTCGGCTGGGTGGGCACCACGGGCAACGCGCCGGCCACGGCGCCGCACCTGCATTTTCAGCTCCTGCGGATCACCGACGGCGCGCGCCCCTGGCTCGGCGTGCCGATCGACCCGCGTCCATTCTTCCAGTTGCCCGGGACGCTCCGATGACGCTCAAGGGACGCGATCGCGCCGCGCTGCGCGGCGAGGCGCACCATCTCAGCCCGCTGGTCCACATCGGCCATCAGGGGATCACGCCGAGCGTCACCAACGCGCTCGACGACGCACTGCGCACGCACGAGCTGGTGAAGGTCTCGCTCGTGCGGATGGCCGACCTGAAGGCCAAGGGCGCGGCCGGGACGCTCGCCACCGCGCTCGGCGCGGAGGTGATCCAGGTGATCGGGCGGACCTTCACGCTCTACCGGCACAATCCCGAGCTGGAGCGGAAGGCGGGGGCCGAACCGCCGTGGCGGGCGTGACCGATCGCGCGTGTTGCCAAGCGCAACTGTCAAGCGCAGCTTACACCCTCCGATCCGGCCCATCGCGACGCGCGCGTCGCCGTGACCATATCACCGACGGGATCCGCCCATGCCGTACGTCATCACCGAAGCCTGCATCAACGTCAAGGACAAGTCGTGCGTGGACGTGTGCCCCGTGGATTGCATCTACGAGGGGCCGGACCAGCTCTACATCCACCCCGACGAGTGCATCGACTGCGGGGCGTGCGAGCCGGAGTGCCCGGTGACGGCGATCTTCCCCGAGGAAGACGTGCCGCAGCAGCAGGCGCCGTTCATCGCCAAGAACCGCGACGCCTTCAAGAGCGCCACGCCCCCTGGGCGGCCGACGCGCTGATCGCGTCGCGCGGCGCTACCGCCGCACCGAGAGGAACTCGGCCAGCGCCGCGTTCACCGTCGCGCCCTGTTCGAGCGGGGCGAGGTGCCCGGCGCCGGCCACCACCACCAGGCGCGCCCCCGCGATCTGCGCCGCCATCGAGCGCGCCTCGTCCGGGGGCGTGAGCACGTCCTCGTCACCGACCACGACGAGCGTCGGCACGGTGATGAGCGGGAGCGATGGCGTGCTGTCGGGACGCGCCAGCATCAGCTGCTGGCCGTCGACGATCCCCTGCACGCTCGCGCGTCGCAGCATGATCTCGACCTCCTCGACCAGCGCCGGCGCCTCGCTCCGCGTGGTGCGGCCGAGCTGCCCGGGCAGCTGCTGCTCGGCCACCGCGCCCGCTCCCTCGGCCTGCGCGAGCGCGATCACCGCCCGGCGCTTCTCGCGCGCGGCCTCGCCATCCGCGCCGGCGCGGGTGTCGAAGAGCGCGAGGGCGCTGATGCGCGACGCGTGCCGCCGCCACGCGGCGAAGGCGACGTAGCCGCCCATCGAGAGGCCGCCCACGACCGCCGTCGCCACGCCGGCGTGGTCGAGGACCGCGATCACCGCGTCGGCGTACGTGTCGACCGACGGCTCGGGGAGCGGCGCCGATCCGCCGAAGCCGGGGAGGTCGGGGAGGATCAGCCGGATGCCCGCGAGGGCCTCGGGCAACGCCTCGCGCTGCGCGCGCCAGACGCCGCGGTCGTGCGGGAAGCCGTGCAGGAGCATCACCGGGAGCCCGTCGCGCGGGCCGAGGTCGGCGTAGGCCAGCGGGCCATGCGGGGTCACGAGGGTGC
>JALOPO010000370.1 GCA_025453855.1 Gemmatimonadaceae bacterium | reverse complement strand
GCGCTGAGCATCGGGTCGAGCGAGAAGCTCACGAAGAGCGAGACGAGCACGCTGGCGGCGATGGTCAGCGCGAACGGGCGGAACCACTGCCCGGCGAGGCCGCCCATGAAGCCCACCGGCACGAAGACCGCGACGATCGAGAAGGTCGTCGCCGCCACCGCCAGCCCGATCTCGGCCGTCCCCTCGTGCGCGGCGGTCATGTGGTCCTTCCCCATCTCCACGTGGCGCACGATGTTCTCGCGCACCACGATCGCATCGTCGATCAGGATGCCGATGGCGAGCGAGAGCCCGAGCAGCGACATGGTGTTGAGCGTGAAGCCGAACGCCCAGAGCGGGATGAAGCTCGCCAGCACCGAGACGGGGAGCGCGAGCCCCGTGATCACGGTCGAGCGCCACGAGTTGAGGAAGACGAAGACGACCAGCACCGTGAGCGCCGCCCCTTCCACGAGCGTGCGCTGCACGTCGGCGACCGAGCGCGAGACGCGCGTCCCCGCATCGCGCACGATCTCGAGCTGCACGCCGGCGGGGAGCCGTGGCGCGAGCGCCTCGCCGCGCGCGATCACCGCCTCGGCGATGGCGGTGGTGCTGTAGCCCTTGCTCTTCACCACGTCGAGGCCGATCGCCTCGCGTCCGTTGAAGAAGGCGCTCGAGCGCCGGTCGGCGCTCCCTGCCTCGGCGGTGGCGACCTGCCCGAGCGGGATCGCGGCGCTCGCGCCGGCACCGGGGCGCGTCGCCACGGCGAGCTGCAGGAAGTCCTCGGGATCGGCGAGGCGCCCCTCGAGCCGGATCGTGCGTTCGGTGGTGGCCGTCGTGACCTGCCCCACCGGCGCGGCGAGGTTCTGCGCGCGCAGCGCCTGCACCACCTGGTCGGCGCCCACGCCGGCCGCCGCCATGCGTTGCGGATCGAGCGTCACGTTGAGCGTCGCGCTGTCCGCGCCGACGACGTTCACCTGCGCCACCCCGCCCACCGCGCGCAGCTCGGGCGCGATGAGTCGCTCGGCGACGATCGTGAGCTGGGCCGGGTCGAGCGTCGCCGACGTGAGCGCCATCGAGACGATGGGGAGCTGCGTCGGGTCGAAGCGCTGGATGATCGGCTCGATGATCTCCTGGGGCAGGTTGGCGCGCTCGGTGCTGATCGCGTCGCGGATGTCCTGTGCCGCCTGGTCGACCGGCTTCTCGAAGTCGAACTGCACGATGAACTGCGCGAAGCCGTCGCTCGCGGTCGAGCGCATCTGGTCGAGCCCGGCGATCCCCGAGAAGCGATCCTCGAGCCGGTCGACGACCTCGCGCTCCACCTGCTCGGGCGAGGCGCCCGGATAGGCGACGCCGACGAAGACGACGGGGGCGGCGATGTCGGGGAACTCGTCGGTCTCGAGCTGCAGCAGGGCGACGAGCCCGAAGACGACGAGCGCCAGCATCGTGACGATCGTGATGATCGGGCGCCTGATGGCGAAGTCGGAGATCCACATGGCACCGCGCCGCAGTGCGAGGGGCGGGCCAGTGGCGAGGGTCGGCCGGTGGGGTGCGTCGCGCGCGAGCAGCCGGTCGCGCAGGCGTCGCGCTCGCCCACCGGCGCACGACGCAGCCGAGGCCGGTGTGCAAGGCGCGGTCGGTCGGGCGTCTCCCACCTGCGCGGTCCCCGACCGAGCTTTCCGCTGTCCCTCACCCATCCGCCGATGCGTGCCGTCGCCCTGTCCCTCGCGCTGCTGACCACCATGGCCTGCGCCCCGAAGCCCGATGATCCGACCACGCCGTCACCCTCGATCGTCCCGGGCGGCGCCGCCCAGGCGACCGGCGCGCTCGATGGCGAGTGGCGCCTCGCGCGCCTGGCCGGCTCGACGATCCCGGCCGACATCCCGCCCGTGCAGTGGCCATCGCTGCGCTTCGACGCCAAGGAGGGCGCCGTGGCCGGCGCGGCTGGCGTGAACCGCTATCGCGCGCAGTACCAGCGCACCGGCACCGACGGCATCACGCTCTCGCCCGGCGCGATGACGCGGATGGCGGGGATGCCCGAGGCGATGGAGCTCGAGAGCAAGTACGTCGCGATGCTCGACAAGGTGCGACGCTTCCGCATGGACAACGGCCAGCTCGTCTTCCTCGGCGAGGATGGCGCCGAGCTCGCGCGTTATTCGCGCGCGCCGTGATGGCGACCGACGCACCCCGTGCCATCGTGCGACGATCGGTGTGCCGTGCGCGACCTGCCTGAACGACGACGCCCCTCGCTGCCGATCGCAGCGAGGGGCGTCGTCGTTCAGGCAGGCGCCCGATGCGCCCGCGTGGCTGTCGTGTCGAGTGCGATCGTCAGCGCACGCGGCGACGGCGTGCCGCCGCGCCGAGTGCCGCGAGACCGGTCGCCATGAGCACGTAGGCGCTCGGCTCCGGCACGACCTGCGCGTTGAGCTGGCCGACGGTGAAGCCGTGCCAGAACTCGTTCTGTGCGAACGCCACGTTGATGCTCGTGAACGTGCCGTTGAGCTGCACCACGCCGCTGAACTCGCGACCCTCGAAGCCGTTGCCGCTGATCGTCACCGACCCCGAGCCCCAGTAGGCCGGATTCCCGGCCGGGTTGCTCGAGAGGAGGGTGAGCGTCGGGTTGCCGCTGGCGCTGGTGAAGCTGTAGCTCACCGGCACGCTCGGCTGGCCGACGCTGATGAAGGCGAGGATCGGGTTCACCACGGCCTGCGAGAAGGTGAGCGTCCCCGAGCCGGCGCCGTTCTGCTGCAGGAAGCCGAGGCGATCCGGTGCGGTGAGGCCGACGCCGGCGTTCGTGTAGGGGCCGGCGGGCGTCCAGTAGTTGATGTTCCCCACGCCGCCGGCGCTGGTGCCGCTGGCGAGCTGGAAGCCGTTGAGCGCGCCGCTCCACGACACCGAGACGCCGCCGAGCGTGCCGGCGGCCGATCCCGTGGCGCCGGCACTGGCGGCGGTCCAGTTGGTCCACGTGGTCTGCGCGGTGGCGAGCGCGGGGAGGGCCAGGAACGAGGCGCCGACGAGGGCGCGGCGAACGAGAGAGCGACGCATGACGTGTTGGCTCGGGTTTGGTGTCGACCGGCGAGGC
>JALOPO010000023.1 GCA_025453855.1 Gemmatimonadaceae bacterium | reverse complement strand
GAGTTCCGGCGTTACGAGCCCATCGACTGCAATCGCTGCTACTACGCCTGCCGCGGCGAGGCCCAGGCCCCGCTGCGCCTCTCCCGCGTCCGCGACGTCATGGCCTAGTGTCCTGCCCAACACTCCAGGCCGGCACGTCTCGTGCAATGGTCGAGCCCGGCAAGGTGCCCGCCACGCGCATGCGTCACTTCCGGCTCCGAGCTCCTCGTCCGACACTCCCCCCCGGCCGGGGGATGCAGTCGGAGGGTTGCGTACGCATGATGGTGATGCCGGCACCCATGTCCCGGCGCGTGACCCCGGCCTAGGTTCGCTCGTTACCTGAGGTCAACGGTCCACCCACCGGCATCCTCGTCGTCCCACCCGCATGTCCAACGCCGCCACGCTCAAGCAGCAGGCCGCCGTCCTCGAGACCAAGCGGCAGCCCGAGAAGGCGCTCGCCCTCTATTCCCAGCTCCTCGAGATGTACGGGGACGCCGAGGAGGTCGACGTCGCCCTTCGCAATCGCGTGGGTGACCTGCACCTGCGCGTCGGCAACGTCGACCAGGCGATCGCCCTCTTCGAGCGGAGCGCCGAGGAGTACGCGCTCAGCGGCTTCCTGAACAACGCGATCGCGCTCTGCAACAAGATCCTGCGCCACCGGCCCGGGCACGTCCCGACGCTCCGGCGCCTCGCGCGCTACTGCGCCGAGAAGGGGCTCGTGCTCGACGCGCAGCGCCACTACCTCGCCGTCGCCGAGTCGCTCGAGCGGCAGGGGCAGCACGCGGAGGCGCTCAAGGCCCTCGGCGAGTTCGCCGACGTCTCGCCGGACGACGTCCACGTGCGCACCGTCGTGGTCGAGCAGCTCCTGCGCGCCGGCCGTCGCGAGGACGCGCTCCCGCACCTCACCGTCCTGCATCGCCTGCACGCCAGCGCCGGACGCAGCGACGAGGCGCAGGCCGTCGCCGTGGTCGCGCGCGAGATCGACGCCGCCTGGGAGGCCGAGGTCGGCCACGATGGCGGCAGCCGGCCGCAGGCACCGGCTCCCAGCGCCGGCCTCGTCTTCCTCGATTCCGACTCCGATTTCGAGGCCCTGGCACCGCTGACCCCTGCCGCGCCGGGGCAGGATGCCACCGCGGTGAGCGGGCTCGAGCTCGATGCGTCCCCCGGTGATGCGGCCGGCGTGGCCCGTCCCGAGGGCTTCGAGACGACGAGCTTCGAGACCGACCTCGTGCACGAGGCCCCTGCGCTCGGCGGCGCCGCCACGGTCGAGTTCGTTGACATGGACGACGCGACGCTCCCGTCGCTCGACCTGCCGGCGTACGTCGACGACGCGCCGGCGGTGCACGAGTCGTACGGCGAGGTCGCGCCGCTCCCCGCCTTCGATCTCGATGAGGCACCCGCAGGGTCGCCCATCGGCGGGCATGGCGGTGGCGCCGGCCTCCCCGGCTTCGGCACCATCGACGTCGACGACTTCCTGTCGCCCCCCGCCGGCGCCCCGCTCGCGCCCGCCGCGTCGCGCAGCGGCGATTTCGTGAACCTCGCCGACCTCCTGGGCGACGAGGAGCCGCGCGACTCGCGGATGACCGTCGGGGAGCCCGTGCGCTCGGGTGACGAGGACGCCGACCTGCAGCGCGTGCTCAAGGAGTTCCGCGCCGGGATCGAGCAGACGATCGCGCACGACGACGCCGAGGCGCATTACGACCTGGGCATCGCCTTCCGCGAGATGGGGCTGCTCGACGACGCGATCGCCGAGTTCCAGGTCGCGCTCCGCTCGCCGGCGCGCCGACTGGAGGCCACCGAGGCGCTCGGTGGCTGCTTCATGGACCGTGGCGATGCGGCGATCGCGCGGACCGTGCTGCAGCAGGGGCTGCAGGGGCATGGTGCCTCGGACGACGTGCTGCGCGGCGTGCTGTACCTGCTCGGCCGGTCGGAGGAGGCGCTCGGGGCACGGGATGAGGCGCTCCGCTATTATCAGCGTGTGTACGCTGTCGACATCCGGTTCCGGGACGTCGCGGCCCGCCTCCAGACCTTGCAGCAGCCGACCTGATGACCCTGCCGGTTCCCGCGCGTGTCGGGCTCCAGAACCCGCTCGCCGAGATCCAGCGCCCCGTGCATGCAGAGCTCGACCGTGTCGTCGAGCGGATGTGGGCCGTCGTCCATGACGACAACGCCCTGATCCAGGACGTCAACCGGCACCTGCAGCGGATGCAGGGGAAGTTGCTGCGCCCGACGCTCCTGCTGCTCGCGAACGCGACCGGTGCGCGTCGCAGCACGGTGGCGATCGATCACGCGGCGGTGATCGAGCTGATCCACCTGGCGACGCTCGTCCATGACGACTCCGTGGATCACTCGGGGCTGCGCCGCGGCATGCCGACGGTGAATGCCGCCTTCAGCCACCAGGTCTCGGTGATGATGGGCGACTTCATCTACTCGCGCGCCGTGCGGCACCTCGTGCGCCTCGGCGAGCTCGAGGCGCTGCAGGTGATCGCCGAGGCCTCGAACACGATGACGGTCGGCGAACTCTGGCAGCTGGCGACGATCGACGCGCTCGCCTTCGACGAGGCCGAGTACTACCGCCTTAATCACGCCAAGACGGCCACGCTCATGAGCGCCGCCTGCGAGGTGGGGGCGATGTGCGGCGCACCCGAGCATCGCGAGGCGCTGGCGCGCTACGGCGAGCGGCTCGGCATGGCCTTTCAGGTCGCGGACGACCTCCTCGACTACGTCGAGGGGCAGGAGATCACCGGCAAGCCGAGCGGCGCCGATCTCCGGGAGCACAAGGTCACGCTCCCGCTCATCGCCGCGCTGCCGAACATGTCGGTCGGCGCGCGCGCCGACGTCGAGGCACTCTTCGCCTCGGCCGTCCCGGACGACGAGGGGATCTCGCGGGTGGTGGGGCATGTGGTCGCCGCGGGCGGGATCGAGTACGCCCGGCAGCGGGGCGAGAGCTTCGCGCTCGAGGCGGAGGAGGCGGTGATCGGCCTCCCCGAATCGGCCGCGAGGACCGCGCTGCTCGAGCTGGTCGGCTACGTCCTCGACCGGCGCTGGTGATGGCCTCCCGCAGCGGATCTTCGCGTCGGCGTCCGGCGTTCCATGCGGTGGTGCTCGCCTGCGGCTTCGTCGTCGGCGGCTTCATCAACGAGTTCTCCCGGCGCTTCCTCCCTGCGGGAAGCGTCAAGGAGTTCCTGACCGAGGGGATCGTCAATCCGTCGCTCGGTCCGTTGCAGATCGACCTGGTGCTCCTCAAGTTTGCGATCGGGCCCGTCGCTCTCGACGTATCCCTCCTGAGCCTGCTCGGGGTCGTGATCGCCTACCTCATCGCACGCTCGCTCTTCTGACGGAGTCTGCCCATGCCGTTCGGACTCGGTGCCACCGAACTCCTCCTCATCTGCCTCGCGCTGCTGCTCCTCTTCGGCGCGAAGCGCATCCCGGAGATCGCGGGGTCGCTCGGCAAGGGGATCAACTCGTTCAAGCGCAACCTGAACGACGTCGACAAGTCGATCCGCGACGCCGACACGACCTATCGCGCGGAGCTGGAGCGCCCCACCGAGCCGCGCCGCGAGGAGCCGGCCCCGGAGCCGAAGCGGCTGCTGTAGGCCGACGGCGCTGGTGACGAAACCACGAACGGGCCGGAGCGATCAGCGCTCCGGCCCGTTCGTCGTCTCCGGTGTCGCGTGGCGTCAGGTCGACGCGCGCCGCTCCGCCCGTCGGATGTTCGCGCGCCGGTCGTCGACCTTGGCGCCCTTGCGCAGCCCTTCGAGGAAGTCGCGCACCATCTGCTGCCGCACGGCGCCTAGCAGCTGCTGGCGCTGCGCCGCCTTCTGCGCCTCGAAGGCGCTGCGCTGCGCCTCCACGCGCTTGTCGACGCGCATCACGAAGACGCCGTCGCGCGTGCGGATCGGCGCGCTCACGACGCCCGTCGGGAGCGCGAAGGCTGCACCGACCGCCTCGTTGAACGCGCCGAGCCCCTCGGCCGGCGAGGTGCGCGTGAACATGCCGGTCGTCTCGACGGTGAGTGCCCGCGCCCGCGCCGCCGCCTCGAGGCCGTCGCGCTGCGCCTGCGTCGAGATCGCGCGCCCGAGCTCCATGAACGTGTCGAGCACCTTCTCCGCGGCGAGGCGCTCCTTGATCTCGTCCTTCACCGTCTCGAACGGCGCGATCCCCTTCGGCTGGATGGAATCGAGGCGCGCGATGTAGTAGCCCGACTCGTCGTCGGTCATCTCGCTGATCTCGCCCACCGTCGCGCCATCGAAGGCCCACGCGCTCGCGCTCGGGATGTAGCGGCCGGCGATCGTCATCGGCTCGCCCTCGAAGGCGATGCCGCGCGTGACGGGGAGGCCGAGCGCCTTGGCGATGCTGTCGAGGCGCCTGGGGTTCGGGTCGCCGGCGATGCGCGCGAGCGAGTCGGCACGGCGGTCGGTGGCACGCGCCGCCGCCTCGTTCTGCTGGACCGGCAGCAGGATGTGCCGCAGCTCGAGCGTGTCGCCGCGGCGCGCGTCGAGCCGGAGCAGGTGCCAGCCGAACTGCGTCTGGACCGGCTCGGACAGGCCGCCCACCGGCAGCGCGTACGCCGCCGTCTCGAACGGCGGGACGAACTGGCCGCGCGTGCTCGGACCGAGCTGGCCGCCGTTGCGCGCGGAGCCGCTGTCGGTGGAGACGAGCTCCGCGAGCTCGGCGAACTTCGCCTTGGGATCGCTCGCGGCCGCGATCTGCGCCTTCAGCGCGAGGATCGAGTCACGCGTCGCGGCCGTGTCGGCGGCGGTGATGGTGCGGGGGATCGTGAGCACGCTCAGCGCCGCGCGACCGGGACGCTCGTAGTCCGCCTTGTGCGCCTCGTACCACGTGCGCGCGTCGGCGTCGCTCACGCTCGCCATGTCGACGGTGTTCGGCCGGAGCGCCACGTAGCTCGCCTGCACCGAATCGTTGCGATCGCGGTAGACCTGCCAGAGGCGCGCGTCGCTGATCCAGGCGCCGGCCGCCACCTGCTCGAACAGCTTCTGCTTGGGGATCTCGTTCCGGTAGTACGCCTCGAGCTGCGCGAGGAGCCCCTGCTGCCTGGCCTGCGGGCTGCGCAGGAAGCGCTGGTAGCGCTCCAGGTCGAAGCGCCCGTTCGTCTGGAAGTCGGGCAGCTGCGCGAATTGCGGGGGCGGCGAGAAGCGCGCGTAGTTCACGATCTCGTCGGTCGTGACGGTGATGCCGCGCTTCTCGTACTCCTTCTGGAGCAGGAGCTCCGCCACCAGCTCGTCGAAGACGTCGTTCTCGACGCGCTTGCGCTCGTCGAGCGTGAGCGAGCGCCCGGCCTGCCCCTCCTGCTCCTGCACCTTCTGCTCGACCGCGCGCTGCAGCACGCCGTACGAAATCTCGGTGCCCTCCACCGTGGCTACCGCCGTGCCGAGCGTCGGCCCCGTGTCGCGGCTGAAGAGGCCGGACGAATCGAAGAACAGGAACCCGCCGATGAAGGCCACGGCGATGATCCAGAAGACGTACTTGCTCGACGCGCGGAACGCTTGCAGCACGAAGCGGAACTCCAGGGGGATGGCAGGCTGGTCCGCGGAAATGCGGAGCCACGAAAGCTAGGGCGCGCCCGGAGGCAACTTCAAGGGAGAGCGCGATTTGGCCGGTGACAACCAGATGGCGTCGCTCGTCCGCGCCGTGTATGCTTCGCGGCTCCGGCGCTCGTGACCGAGCCGGCGCCCGTGAGTCGTCCCCACCCCGTCCTCGATGGCGTCCGCGACCCGCATCGACGAGCTGACCGCACGGTACGCCGAGAACCCCCGGCGCTACTTCGCCCCCCTCGCGAACGAGTACCGGAAGCTGGGCGATCCGGAGCGCGCGATCGCGCTCTGCCGCGTGCACCTGCCGTCGCAGCCGGGACACATGAGCGGCCACATCGTGCTCGGGCAGTCGCTCTTCGATGCCGGCGAGCTCCCGGCCGCACGCGCCGCCTTCGCCGCCGGCGTGGCGCTCGACGACGAGAACCTGGTCGCCCTCCGCCGCCTCGGCGACATCGCGCGCCTCGAGGGCGATCTCCCGGAGGCGCGGAGCTGGTACGCGCGGGTGCTCGACGCCGATCCGCTGCAGTCGGACGTGGCCGCGCTCCAGGAGAGCCTCGGCCGCGAGCTCGCGGCCCGCGAGGCCGACGCCGACGACGCGACGGTCGTCGCCGCGGCGGCCGAGGACCAACCGCTCCCCGCGCCGACGACCACCCCCTTCCCGGGGGGCATCGGCTTCAGCGAGGAGGAGCTCGACGCCTTCATCGCGCACGTGCCGATCCGGCCCGAGGCGGGCGAAGCGGGGGAGGCGGGTGAGGCGCCGCCAGAGGCGGCCGACGCAGCGCCTGCCGTCGCGCCGGTGGCGGAGGCGCCGGCCTCGGACGGGCCGACGCCGGATGTGCACGATGCGGCCGATGCCGAGCTGCCGATGATCATGGCGGCGCTCGAGGCACCGGCCGACGTGGAGTCGGTCTCCGAGCTGCCCGGCGCGGGGCTGCCGATGGCGCCGGACGCGTCCGCGCGGCACGACCCGCGCGACTCGGCGACGCCGTCGCGCGCGACGGAACCGGTGGCCGAGGCGAGCGCGGAGGCGCTGTGGATCGCCGGCGGCGCCGTCGTCGGGCCGTCGGCCGCGGTCGAACTCCCCGAGCTGCATGGGACCACCGCCGACATCGACGGGGCGCGTGCGTCGTCGGATGACCTGCCGGCCGCACCCTCGCTCGAGGCCACCGACGGTGTGCTGCCGAGCCTCGCCGACGAGCAGGCCGGCGAGGGGATCACGGCCTTCGCGCCGGACTTCGCGACCGACGCGGGCTATCTCACGCCGGTCTCGGAGTGGATGGAGGCGACGCCCGACGACGACTCGGCGATGCCGGTGGTCGACGTGGAGACGCTCGCGCCGGACGATGCGGCCGACGGACTGGCGCCATTGCCGTTCACGGTGCAGCCCGGGGACGACTTCGACGACGGACTGCCGGCGCTCGGTGCCACGCCCGCGGCGGCCGAGTCGACATTCGAGCCGCATGCGGTCGATGTGGTGGACGTCGTTGACGACACGCCGGCGGAGCCGGTGGCCACGGCGCCGACACCCGAGGTGGCGGCGCCCGTCGATCCGACGCGGACGCCGGTACGCGTTGCCGCCTTCGAGCTCCTCGCCTCGCTCGCTCCGTGGCGGGACGGCACCATCACGCCGCCACCCGGCGTGGCGGTCGATGCCGCTGACGTCTCGGCGATCGGCGACCTGATGCCTGATCCGGCGACACCCGAGGTGCCGCTGGCCTCGCTGGGTGAATGGGGACGCCACACGCCGCCAGTGGTCGAGGCAGCTGAAGCCGAGCCCGAGGGTGCGGTCGCCGCGCTGCCGGACGACGCCCCGCAGCTGGAGCCGGCAGAGCCGACGCGCGACCCGTCCGCGGCGACGCCGGCGTTCGCCGACGAGCCGCCACGCCCCGTGTATCGCCCGACGCCCTCGGGCTTCAGCACGGCGACGATGGCCGAGCTGTACCGGCAGCAGGGGTTCCTGGCTGAATCGCTCGCGGTGTACCGCGACCTTGCGGCCCGCCATCCCGACGTCCCGGCATACGCCGCGAACGTCGAGGCGCTCGAGAAGGCGTTGGGTGCGGCACCTCAGGTGCCACATCAGACAGACGGCGTCAACGTGTTGTCGGAAGTGGATTTCGGCCTCGCGAGCGAAGATCCATCCGAGACCGTCGGGACCTCGAGACTCACGCCTCCCGGCTTCCCGAGCATCTCGGCAGAGCTCGCATCGACGGGAGTGCCTGGTCCGGCGGCGCACGCGCCATCCGCCGACGGCGACTGGTTCGCGACCGAGTCGGCCGAGCGTGGCGACGACTGGTTCGGCGACGTGGTGCCGTCGGAGGACACGAGCGTCGACACGCTGTTCGGCATGGATGACCAACCCATCCGTGCGGCCGCCGCAACGCCGATGTCGCTCGACCTCCTCGGTGCGGGCGGCCTCGACGATCTGTTCGGTGTCCCGGTCATCGCAGCCTCGGACGAGACCGCCAGTCAGTGGCTCGAGCGGCTCGGCGTGGAGCTGGTGGCACGCGTGAACGGAATGCCGGAGACGCTCCCGGTGCCCGACGCACTCGACGCCCCGCAGCGTGCGACGGCGAGCTCGGCCAATGCGCCGGGGCCGCTGCTCAGCTTCGATCGCTTCTTCGGGCCGACGCCGCCCGGTGTTCGGGCGCAGGTCGATCCGATGGTCAACGGTGGCCTGGTACCGCCGCGTGCCCCGACGCCCTCGCTCGGACCGAGCTTCGGTGGCGCGCCCGTGCTCACCCCGCGCGCACCGGAGCCCGTGTGGCCGGGGGTTGCCGCGCCGCCCGCGCCCCCGGCCCCCGCGGTCCCGTCGGCGCCGCCCCCCGCGTCGCAGCAGCCGGCGCCCCCCGCGTCCGACGCGCAGGCGTCCGAACCCGGCGCGGGACACGACGGACCGCCGCGGCCCAAGTCCGACTTCCACCGCTGGCTCGAGGGGCTGTCGTGAGCCGGACCGTGGCCGTGCTCCACGGGCCCTCGCTCAACCTCCTCGGCCGGCGCGAGCCGGCGATCTACGGCACCACCACCCTCGCGGAGATCGACCAGCGACTCGCCTCGCTGGGCGATACGCTCGGGGTGCGGGTCGAGTGCGCGCAGCGGAACGGCGAGGGGGAGCTGATCGACGTCGTGCACGGCTGGGCGGGGCGCGTGACCGGGGCGCTCGTGAATGCGGGCGCCTACACGCACACCAGCCTCGCGCTCCGCGACGCGCTCGTGGCCGTGCAGGTGCCGTTCGTCGAGGTGCACCTGACCAACGTCCACGCCCGCGAGGCCGAGCGGCGGCGGTCGATGCTCGCGCCGGCCGCGGTCGGCGTGGTGTGCGGCTTCGGCGCCGCCAGCTACGAGCACGCGTTGCGCGCGCTCGTCGGTCACCTGTCGCCGACATGACCGACCGGCGCCCGGCGCGTGTCGCGGCGCTGCAGGCCGCGCTCGCCGACCTGCAGCTCGACGCGCTGCTCGTCACGGCGCTCCCGAACATCCGCTACCTCACGGGATTCAGCGGGAGCAACGCGCTGCTCGTCGCCACGGCGCGCGGTGACCTGCTCCTGCTCACCGACTTCCGCTACCAGACGCAGGTCGCCGACGAGGTGGGCGACCTGGCGCGCGTGGTGATCGCGGAGCAGAGCACCTGGGCCGCGCTCTGGCGCGAGCTCCCCACGCTGCACGGCGTCGAGCTCCTCGGCTTCGAGGGCGCGGCGCTCGTGCATCGCGACTTCGAGCGGTTGCTGAACGACGGCCAGCGCTGGCAGTGGCGACCGGTGCGCGACGTCGTGGAGACGCTGCGCGAGCGCAAGGATCCCGGGGAGCTCGCGCTCATCGAGACCGCCGCCGGCATCGCGACCACGGCGCTCGCGGCGACGCTCCCGGTGCTGCGCGCGGGGCTCACCGAGACGGCGATCGCCGGGGTGCTCGAGCGCGCGCTGCGGGAGGCCGGCAGCGAGGCCTTCCCGTTCCCGACCATCGTCGCGTCGGGTCCCCGATCGGCGCTCCCGCATGCGCGCAGCTCGTCGCGTGCCGTGGGGTCGGGGGAGTTCCTGCTCCTCGACTTCGGCGCGGTGCACGGCGGCTACTGCTCGGACATCACGCGCACGGTGGTGATCGGGCGTGCCGATGACGAGCAGCGCGCGACCTACGCGGCGGTGGCCGCGGCCCAGGCGCACGCCTGTGCCGAGGTGCGCGCCGGGATGCGCGGGTCGGAAGGTGATGCGCTGGCCCGCGATCATCTCGCGGCCGCCGGGCTGGCCGCGTGGTTCGGGCACTCGCTCGGTCACGGGATCGGCCTCGAGGTGCACGAGGGGCCGCGCCTCGCCAGCTCCGCGGATGCGATCCTGCCGGTCGATGCGGTAGTCACGGTGGAACCCGGCGTGTATCGTCCGGGCTGGGGCGGCGTCCGCATCGAGGACGACGTCCACCTGTCCTCGGCCGGCCCCCGCCGGCTGACCGAGTTCACGCGCGAGCTGCTGGAGCTGGGATGACCCGCGCCGGTGGTGTCGCTGACCGAGCCAATCGATGATCGACCTGCGCTACCTCAAGAAAGTGCTCGAGATGCTCGACGAGTCCACGGTGGACTCGCTCGAGATCACGAACGAGAAGGGGATGAAGCTCCGCGTGTCGAAGAGCCCGACGGCGCGCGGCACGGTGGCGATGGCTCCCATGGCGCAGATGGCCCCGATGCCGACGATGGCGGCGGCGCCGTCGCCGGCGGCGGCCCCGACGTCCGCGCCGAGCGCTCCGGCCGCGGCGCCCGAGGCGCCCAAGTCGACGCTCATCGAGGTCAAGTCGCCGATGGTCGGGACGTACTACGCGCAGCCGGAGCCGGGCGCGAAGCCCTATGCGTCGGTCGGGACGCGCGTCAGCAAGGGGCAGGTGCTCTGCATCATCGAGGCGATGAAGATCATGAACGAGATCGAGTGCGAGGTCTCGGGGACGATCACCGAGGTGTGTGTGCAGGACGCCTCGTCGGTGGAGTACGGCCAGGTGCTCTTCCGCGTCGATCCGAATGGCTGAGCAGGCGCCGATCCCGCCCTCCCCGGCGCCCGGCGTCCCGCCGCTCCTCCGCAGCTGGCTGCAGCAGCTCGTCGAGCGCGAGGGGTCGGACCTCCACCTCAAGGTGGGGCGCCCGCCGACGATCCGGCTGGCCGGCGAGCTGGTCGCGCTGAGCGGCGACCTGCTGCGTGCCGAGGACCTGCTGGCGCTCGCCGAGCAGATCATGCCGCCGCGCTTCCTGAAGGAGTTCCAGACCTCGCGCGAGGCCGACTTCGCGATCGGCGTGCAGGGGATCGGGCGCTTCCGCGTGAACACCTACCAGCAGCGCGGGACGGTGGCGCTCGCGCTCCGCGGCATCCCCTACCAGACGCGCACGATCACCGAGCTGCGGCTGCCGAAGGTGGTGGAGGAGCTCTCCATGCGCCCGCGCGGGCTGGTGCTCGTGACGGGGATCACCGGCTCGGGCAAGAGCACGGCGCTGGCGGCCATGATCCACCACGTCAATCAGAACCGCGCGGCGAACGTGATCACGATCGAGGACCCGGTCGAGTTCCTCCATCGCGACATCCGCAGCCACGTGAGCCAGCGCGAGGTGGGGACCGACACGCTCAGCTTCGCGAATGCGCTGCGGCGCGTGCTGCGCCAGGATCCCGACGTGATCCTGATCGGCGAGATCCGCGACCTCGACACGCTCGACACGGCGCTCAAGGCGGCCGACACGGGGCACCTCGTCTTCTCGACGCTGCACACGACCGACGCGGCGACGACGATCAGCCGCATCCTGAGCTTCTATCCGTCGCACCAGCAGGC
>JALOPO010000369.1 GCA_025453855.1 Gemmatimonadaceae bacterium | reverse complement strand
CGCGTGCACCGTCTGGCGCAGCGAGTCGGTGACGGCGGCGGCGTTGGCGGTGGCGCGCTTGGCGCTGTCGCCGATGCTGTCGACGCTCGCCGAGTCGAGGGCACGCGAGGTGCGCTCGAGCTGCGCGAGCGTGCGGTTGAGCGAGGCGGTGGCGGTGGCGATCGCCTTCGACTGCTCGGTGGCGACGGTGTTGAGCTGCAGCGCGAGCTGGCTCGTCGCGCGGATCACCTCGCGCAGGTCGCGCAGCCCGCCCGAGTCGACGAGCTGCTCGCGGAGCGGGACGGTGATGCCGCGGATGTCGCGCGCCACCGAGTCGGCGGTGGCGATGATCTGGTCGGTCTGCGCCCCCGCCGCCGAGACGGGAATCGTGTCGCCCGAGGCATGCCAGGTGGTCACGCCGCGCGGCGGCTCGATGGCGATCGCGCGATCGCCGAAGAAGCCCTGCGCGATGCTGCTCGTGCGCGAGCCGATCGGCACCTTGTACTCGTCGTGCATGCGGAGCGTGACGACGACGCTCCCGGCGGGATCGTAGTCGACGGTGCCCACGCTCCCGGCGACCACGCCGGCGAGGAGGATCGGCTGCCCGGGCTTGAGCCCCGCCCCCCACGGGAAGCGGGCGTAGAGCGGATAGCCCGCGTCCACGCCGCCGCGCACGAGGTAGATGGAGCCCACGACGCCGATGACGAGGGCGGCGATGAGCAGGAGCCCGGTGAGGATCTCGTTCTGGCGCTTCATGCCTGGATGAACGGAGCGAGGAGGGCGGCGACGACGCCGTCCCACACGAGGATGGCGACGCTGGCGACGACGACCGCCTTGGCGGTGCTGCGCCCGACGCCCTCGGCGCCGGCTTCCGCGACGTAGCCCTGGTAGCTGCAGCAGAGCGCGATCAGGCCGCCGAAGCCGACCGACTTGATCACGCTGTACCACACCTGGAACGGGATGAAGGCGAGGCGCAGCCCGGCCTCGAAGTCGACCGGCGTGACGTCGGTGGCGAGGATGAGCGTCACGAAGGCCGATGCGATGGCCATGAAGTTCGCGACGAGCACGAGCGCCGGGATCATGATCAGCGCCGCGATCACGCGCGGCACCGCGAGGTAGGCCACCGGATCGAAGGCCAGCGTCTCGAGCGCGTCGATCTGCTCGGTGACGCGCATCGTCCCGATCTCGGCGGTCATCTTGGCGCCGACGCGCCCGGTGAGCGTGAGCGCGGTGAGGAGCGGGCCGAGCTCGAGGACGATGCTCTGCCGCGTGATGAGCCCCACGACGCTCAGCTGCACACCGGGGAAGAGCTGGTAGCGCGTCTGGAAGGCCGAGACGGCGCCGAGGAAGGCGGCGACGGTGACGACCAGCGGGAGCGAGTCGACGCCGATGCCGCGCATCTGGCGCACCAGCTCCGGGCTCCAGGTGCGCACCTCGCGCAGGGCGCGCACCATCTCGCCCAGGAAGTGCGCGAAACGCCCCGCGTCGGCGAGCACGTTGCCACCGGCGCGCCCCACGCCGCGCACGAGCGCGACGGGAAAGGAGTCGCGCGGCCCGTCGACGGGGAGGCCGGTCACGTGCGCACCCGCGCGAGGAGCACGACGCCGATCACGCCGAAGAGCGCCGTCGGCACCCAGGCCGCCAGGTCGGGCGGGATCAGCCCCTTGTTGCCGACACCACGCATGAGCTGCACGAGGACGAGGAAGATGACGGTCACGAGGAGCGAGATCCCGATGCCCCAGGTGGCGCCGCCACGCTGGTTGCTGGTGGCAAGGGGCGCGCCGAAGAGGAAGATGATCACGCAGGTCACCGGGATGGCGAACTTGAGCATGCGCTCGACGCGCAGCTGGTTCACGTTCGAGCCGCTCCGTTCGAGCGCCGTGATGTAGCGTCCCAGCTCGCGCCAGCTCATGTCGGCGGGCGCCTTCTGGATCGCGGCGAGCTCCACCGGGCGGTCGCGCAGCGTGCGGTCGAGCAGCGAGTCGAAGGCGAAGCTCTGGTCGGTGACGCTGTCCGGCACGACGTGCAGCTGCCCGGTGGCGAGCGTCCAGCCGCGCGCCGCCGACCACTGGCCGCGCTGCGCGACGAGGTGCGTGGTGGGGAAGTCGGGGCCGCGCCCGCGACGCGTGATCTCGACGTCCGAGACCGTCCCGCGTTCGGGATCGAGCTGGCCCACGAGGAGCGTCCGCCCCTCGCTCTGGAAGGCGAAGTTGGTGCGGATCGTCCCGTCCTTGAACTTCTTCTCCTGCAGCAGCTCGAGGCGCCGCTGCACGAGCGGCGGCGTGACCTCGTTGAGCAGGAAGCCGAGCCCCATGGCGAGCGTGGCGCCGAGCATGATGGGGAGGACGAAGCGGTAGAAGGAGATGCCGCTCGCCTTGGCCGCGCTCACCTCGCTGTAGCGCGTGAAGCTCCCGACGGTGAAGACGGTCGCGAAGAGCACCGCGATCGGGAGCGCGATGAACATCGAGTCGGGGATCCAGTAGAGGTACGCGAGCGCGATGTCGCGCCCGGGGATCCGCCGCTGCAGGTAGGTGTCGAGCTTCTCGGTGACGTCGCCGATGATGATCAGGATCGGGAAGCCGAGCGCGGTCACCGAGAAGATGCGCAGGAACTCGCCGAGGACGTAGCGATCGAGGGCGCGGAGCATGGCGGCGCTCAGGCGGTGCGCGGGGCGGGGGCCTCGCGGCGGCGCCCCGCACGCAGCGTGCGCTGCACCCAGCC
Organism: Gemmatimonadaceae bacterium; assembly: GCA_025453855.1. GTDB lineage: Bacteria > Gemmatimonadota > Gemmatimonadetes > Gemmatimonadales > Gemmatimonadaceae > JALOPO01. The sequence continues at coordinate 365 of JALOPO010000369.1, read as the reverse complement.
CACGATCGCGTCCTTCACCTCGCCCAGGTCGCCGCCGCGGGCGGTGACGCCCTCCTTGCCCATGCGCAGGAAGAGGATCACGCCGACGATCGTGAAGACGAGGTTGGCGGCCCACATCGCGATCCACGCCGGCACCTTGCCGTCGTCGGCGAGCGACTCGCCGCCGATGAGGCAGACGTAGTAGAGCGCGAAGACGGCGAGCGAGGCGCCGATGACGAGCCCCACGCCGCCGCGCGGGAAGCGGAGCGCGATCGGCGCACCGAGCAGGACGAAGACGATGCAGGCGACCGAGAGCGAGAACTTCTTGTGCACCTCGACCGCGTACTGCGCCTCGACGAGGCGCGCCGACTGGCGTCGCATCACGG
>JALOPO010000368.1 GCA_025453855.1 Gemmatimonadaceae bacterium | reverse complement strand
CGGCGACTACGTCGAGGCCATGTGGCGCATGCTGCAGCACGACGTGGCCGACGACTTCGTGATCGCCACCGGCGAGACGCACAGCGTGCGCGAGTTCCTCGACGAGGCGGCGGCCTGCCTCGACCTCGACTGGCCGGCCGTGGTGGTGCACGACCAGCGGCACGAGCGCCCGGCGGAGGTCGACCTCCTGCTCGGTGACCCGACGAAGGCGCGGCGCGTGCTCGGCTGGACGCCGCGCGTGACGTTCAAGGCGCTGGTGCAGCTCATGGTCGAGGCCGACCTCGCGCTCGCGGAGCGCGAGCTGCGGGCAGCGACCGCCTGATGCCCGGCGCGCCGGCCCTCCCGCCCTCCCTCCACTCCCCGTCATGACGCGACATCTGCTGACCGGTGCCGCGGGCTTCATCGGCTCGCACGTGGCGCATCTCCTGCTCGATCGGGGCGACGAGGTCGTCGGCATCGACAATCTCAACGACTACTACGATCCCACGCTCAAGGAGGCGCGGCTCGCGCGGCTGACCGGGCGCCCGGGCTTCACCTTCGAGCGGATCGACGTGGCCGATCGCGAGGCGATGCCGGCGCTCTTCGCGCGCGTGCGACCGCAGCGCGTGATCCATCTCGCCGCGCAGGCCGGCGTGCGCTACTCGCTGCAGAACCCGCACGCCTACGTCGACGCGAACCTGGTCGGCTTCGTGAACATCCTCGAGGGGTGCCGGCACCACGAGGTGGCGCACCTCACGTACGCCTCGTCGTCGTCGGTGTACGGCGCGAACACGACGATGCCGTTCAGCGTGCACCAGAACGTCGACCATCCGCTCTCGCTCTACGCGGCGACGAAGAAGGCGAACGAGCTGATGGCGCACACCTACAGCCATCTCTTCCGGCTCCCGACCACCGGGCTCCGCTTCTTCACGGTCTACGGCCCGTGGGGGCGCCCCGACATGGCGCTCTTCCTGTTCACCCGCGCCATCCTCGAGGGGCGTCCCATCGACGTCTTCAACGAGGGGCGCATGCGTCGCGACTTCACGTACATCGACGACATCGCGCTCGGCGTGGTGAAGGCGTCGGACACGGTCGCGACGCCGGCCGGCCGCTGGGACTCGGCCGATCCCGACCCGGGCACGAGCGCGGCGCCCTACCGCCTGTACAACATCGGCAACCATTCGCCAGTCGAGCTCATGCATTTGATCGCCACGCTCGAGCGCGCGCTGGGGCGGACGGCGACCAAGAACTTCCTGCCCATGCAGGCCGGCGACGTCCCCGCCACGTATGCCGATGTGGAGGCGCTCACCGCGGCGACCGGCTTCCTGCCGAATACGCCGGTCGAGGTTGGTGTTGAACGCTTTGTTGCATGGTATCGCACCTACTACGGCATGTGACCGTGGGCTGACTCAGCGGTACGTGGGGTAACGGTTCAGTGTCGGGCCATCCCGGATTGAGGGTTCCCCTCATCTCCGGGCGCGGGTATCTTCTGACGCTTCACGCACTTGCGCGCCGACCGAAGGGCTCCGCCGTGCACGGGCGTTCCACCCAACCTCATGCGATATCTGATCACGGGCGGCGCGGGATTCATCGGGAGTCATCTCGTGGATCGCCTGATCGCCGACGGGCACAGCGTCGACGTGTACGACAACCTGTCGACGGGCAGCCTCGACAACGTGCGTCGGTACCTGGATCACCCGCGCTTCGAGCTCTGCGTCGGCGACATCCTCGACTTCGACCGGATGCGTCCGTTCGCGGAGCGTGCCGATCGCATCGTGCACCTCGCGGCCGCGGTGGGCGTGCGGCTCATCATGGAGAAGCCGGTCGAGACGATCACCACCAACGTGGGTGGCACGGAGGTCGTGCTCAAGCTCGCGAGCGAACGCGAGATCCCGGTGCTGATCGCCTCCACCTCGGAGGTCTACGGCAAGCTGCAGGACACCGAGGACGGCCTGGCGAGCCTGGGCGAGGACAGCGACTGGCGCCTCGGCCCCACGTCGAAGCGGCGCTGGGCATACGCCTGCTCGAAGGCGATGGACGAGTTCCTCGCCCTCGCCTACGCGGACGAGAAGCAGCTCCCGGTGATCTGCGCCCGCTTCTTCAACACCGTCGGGCCACGGCAGAGCGGCGAGTACGGCATGGTCATCCCCCGCTTCGTGCAGCGGGCCATGCTGGGCGAGCCGATCGTGGTCTACGGCGACGGAGATCAGAGCCGGTGCTTCAACCACGTCGCCGACGCCGTCGAGGGCGTGGTGCGGCTGCTCAACGAGCCCAAGGCGTACGGTGAGGTCTTCAACGTCGGCAACACGAACGAGATCACGATCGGTGACCTCGCGCGGCGCGTGCGCGAGCTCTCGCACAGCGACTCCGAGATCCAGTTCGTGCCGTTCTCGGAGGTCTTCGCGCACGGCTTCGAGGACATGCGTCGCCGCACGCCCGACCTCACCAAGATCCATCGCCTCGTCGGGTACCAGCCGAAGCACTCGATCGACGAGATCATCATGTCGGTGATCGACTACTTCAAGCACAACAGCGTCCCGATCTGAGCGTTTGCCGCTGCAGGTGAACCCAGGAGACTCCCCATGATCGATCTCTCGAGCCAGGTGGCCGGACGGGCCCTCGGCGCGCTGGCCCTCGGCGCCGTCCTCGGCGCCGTCCTCACGCCCGTGGCGATCCGCCTTGCCTACGCGCGGGGCTGGTTGGCGCATCCGCGCGTCGATCGCTGGCACACGCGCACCGTCGCGCTCATGGGCGGGATCGCCATCATCGCGGCCTTCCTCATCGCCAGCCTCGTGGTGGGCGCCTTCCACGGGCCGCTCGCGCTGATCGTGCCGACCGGGGCGATCGCGCTCCTCGTGCTCGGCTTCATCGACGACCGCCGCGGCATGGGCCCCGCGCCCAAGCTCGCGGTCGAGCTGGTGATCGCCGCCGCCGTCGTCGCCGCCGGGTTGCGCTTCGCGCCGGCGGCACCGGCGTTCGTCTCGGTGCCGCTCACGGTGCTCTGGATCATCGGCGTGACGAACGCCCTGAACCTGCTCGACAACATGGATGGCCTGGCGGGCGGCACCGGTGCCGCGATCGCCGGGGC
>JALOPO010000022.1 GCA_025453855.1 Gemmatimonadaceae bacterium | reverse complement strand
ATCGTGAAGGCGGACGTGGACTCGCGCGCCAGGCGGCGTGTCGCCGGGCCCGGCCGAGCGCGGAAAGCTAGCGGGCGGTGCTTCGGCATCGCTCCACGTCGGCGGCTCCCGTGAGCGCCGGAAGAGGGCGCAACCGCCGTGCATCACGGCCTGTCTGGCACGGCGGGACAGCGCACGGCGGTGTCGGTCGCGGCCACGAGATCACGCCATCGACCGGGACGATCGGCAGCGAGGCATCGAGTCCGGTGACCCGCGCCGACGCACGCAGCCCGTCCGTGCGGGACGAGACGACGCGCCGTGGGCCGTCCCGCCGTGCCCGTCAGGCCGCGGTCCACGGCGGTTGCGTGCACGAGCACATGCACGCGTACCGCTGCAGCGTCGAGGGTGTCGCGGCGGCCGGCCCGCGCGCTACTCCGGCACCACCCGCCGCGGCAGCGACACGGCGCGGATCGCCGCCGCCCAGATGCCGATCGCGCCGACGATGGCGACGGGGCCCCAGATCCAGACCAGCCCACCGCGCACCAGCGAGCCGGTGCCGACCAGGCCGACGACGAGGGAGAGGAGCGACAGCACGAACCAGCGTCGGCTGCGCCCGGATCGAACGGATGGCGCCATGGTGACTCCTGCACGGGGACGGGATCGCGATGCGGGTGCATCGTCCCCGTCACGGGGGCAGGAGCCGCGCCGTCAGTCGTCGAGCGTCGCCGGCGCGGCGACCGGCTGCCCGCCAGGGCGACCGAGGGCGTAGCGCTCGATCTTCTTGTAGAGGTTCGAGCGCGGCATGTCGAGCGCCCGCGCCGTCTCGCTCACGTTCCAGTCGTGCTCCGCGAGCTTGGCGCGCAGGTATGCCTCCTCGGCCGCCAGCTTGAAGGCCTCGAAGGTGGGGATGCGCAGCAACCCGCCGAGCCCCTGTCCGTCCGCCGCCGTCGGCCGGCCGACGAGGCGATGCACGTCGGCGGCGCCGATCATGTCGCCGCTGGCGAGGATCAGGAGCCGCTCGACCGTGTTGCGCAGCTCGCGCACGTTGCCGCTCCACTCCAGCTCCTGCAGCACCTGCAACGCATCGGCGGTCACGCGGCGCGGGACCATGCCGTCGCGGCGAGCCATCTGCTGCACGAAGAAGGCGACCAGGAGCGGGATGTCCTCGCGCCGCTCGCGCAGCGGCGGCACGGTGATCGGCACCACGTTCAGCCGGTAGAACAGGTCCTCGCGGAAGCGGCCGGCCGCGATCTCGCCCTCCACGTCCTTGTTCGTGGCGGCGAGCACGCGCACGTCCACCTGCACCGGCTTGGAGCCGCCGATGCGCGTCACCACGCCGTCCTGCAGCACGCGCAGCACCTTGGCCTGTGCCGCCAGCGACATGTCGCCGATCTCGTCGAGGAAGAGCGTCCCCCCGTCGGCCTGCTCGAACTTGCCGGGACGATCGCTCACCGCGCCGGTGAACGAGCCGCGCATGTGGCCGAACAGCTCGCTCTCGATCAGCTCCTGCGGGATGGCGGCGCAGTTCACCTCCACGAACGGCTTCTTCGCCCGCGGGCTCCCGCGATGGATGGCGCGCGCGACGAGCTCCTTGCCGGTGCCGTTCTCGCCGGTGATGAGCACGCGGGCCGGCGTCGCCGCCACGCGCTCGATGCGCTCGAGGAGCGTGCGGATGGCGCGCGACTCGCCGACGATCTCGCGCCCCGTCTCGAGCTGCGCCTGCAGCGCCGCGTTCTCCTCCTGCAGGTCGAGCGTGGCGAGCGCGTTGCGCAGCAGCACGAGCAGCCGGTCGGTGTCGAGCGGCTTCTCGAGCACGTCGTAGGCGCCGGCCTGCGTCGCCTCCACCGCGGTCTGCAGCGTCGCATGACCGCTGATCATCACCACCAGCGCACCGGGATCGAGCTGCCGCATCGCCCGCAGCACCTCGAGGCCGTCCATGCCGGCCATCTTCACGTCGCAGAAGACGAGGTGCGGGCGGAGGCGCGGGTACTCCGCCAGCGCCTCGCGCCCCGAGGCGACCGCGCGCACCTCGTATCCCTCGTATTCCAGGAGCTGGCCGAGGGCGGCGCGGATCGGCGCTTCGTCGTCGACGACCAGGATGCGACGGTTCACGGGACGGGGCGATAGAGGGTCACGCGGCCGTCGGCGACGCGCACGTCACCGACGCCGTCGGGGAGCGGCAGGGCGAGCGTGCCGCCCTCCGTGCCCGGCGCACCCGCGGTGCGGCGGAGCGCGGCGGCGAGCTTGGGGATCACCGGTCCCGGTACCCCGAAGTCGCCCAGCCGCACGCGACGCAGCCGGAGGAGCGCCGTCCCCGCCGCGCCGGTTTCCAGTTCACCGCCGAGGAGCAGCCGTTCGCGGTCGCCGAGCATCCCGGCGAGCGGCCCGAGCACCTGCTGGCCGCCGAGGTCACCGAGCTTGACCGACATCCGCACCTGCAGCTCGCGCCCCTGCACACGCACCGCGAGCGAATCGGCGGAGCGCGGGAGCTGCGCATCGAGCGAGTCGAGCACGAGCCCCGCGAAGTCCGCCGGGGCGAGGCGCACCAGCGCCGGTCCCTTGCGCGCCCGGAGCCTGGCCAGCTCGGCGCGCCCGCGCTCGGCGGCGCTGTACGTCACGGGCACCCAGCCGGTGTCGGCCAACGCGGCGAGGCTGTCCGCACGCGCCGCGTCCGCCGGCGTGCTCCCCGGCGACGCGCCGATGGCGGTGCGGACCACCGGGAGCCAGCGATCGCGCGTGACCCACGCCACGCCGGCGATCACGAGGAGGACGACGAGCGAGACGAGGCGACGAAGGCAGCCGAACACGTGGCGGAGGGCTGGAGGGACGCGGGATGGCACCGCGGCGGCGCGGCCGGCAGCGGGTCGCGCGCCGGCGCAGGACACGGCACCGACCCCTACGCGGTGCAACGATAGCAGGTGCCAGCGTGAGGCCCGACGCGGTGGCCCGGCAGCGTCGCGGGTCGATACTCTCCGGCAGCGCCACCGTTCCGCCCTCCCCCGCCGCCATGTGGTCCGACGCACCGCTCCTCGATGCCGACGCCGTCGACCGGCTCCTGCAGCTGGGCGGCACCGCCTTCCTGCGCGAGCTCGTGTCGCTCTTCACGGCGCAGGGCGCGCAGCGCGTGACGTCGATCGAGCAGGCGCTCACGCGCGGTGACCTCGACACGGTGCGACGCGGCGCGCATTCGCTCGTGTCGACCGCCGGCAACCTCGGCACGCGACGGCTGCAGCGGCTCGCGGGCGCGCTCGAGGGGGCGGCGCACGCGCACGACGTGGCCGCGCTCACCACGCTGGTGGCGGCGCTCGGTCCGGTGTTCGAGGGGTCGCGCGCGGCGCTGCTGGCACGCGAGGCGGAACTCGCGGGCTGACGCGCGCCGCGCGCCGCGCGCCGCGTCAGCGCGGTGCGCGCGCGAGCGCCTGGTCGAGCGCCGCGAGGAGCTCGGCCTGCACGAACGGCTTCTGCACGAAGACGGGGGCATCGGGGCCGGCGATCATCGGCGCGAGCGACTGCGCACTGTACCCGCTCGCGACGACCACCGGCACGGTGACGCCGGTGCGTCGCCACTCGGCGAGCACGCGATCGCCGGTCATGCGCGGCATCGTCACGTCGAGGATCACCGCGCGGATCGACGCGCGATGGGCGGCGTAGAGGTCGAGCGCCTCGCGTCCATCGACGGCGAGGATCACGCGCCACCCGCGCTTCTCGAGGACGCGACGCGCGACCTCGCGCACCGGCGCCTCGTCGTCGACCACGAGGATCGCGCCGTCCCCGTGTGCCGCCGCCCCGCGTGCCGCGCCGGCCAGGCCCCGCTCGGTGCCCGGCGGGAAGAGCACGCGCACCGTCGTGCCGGCGCCGGGCGCGCTCACGACCTGCATCGCGCCGTGATGGCTGCGCACGATGCCGAGCGTCGCCGCCATCCCCAGGCCCCGTCCCGTGAACTTGGTGGTGAAGAACGGATCGAAGACGCGCGCGCGGGTGGCGGCATCCATGCCGGGCCCCGCATCGCTGATCTCGAGCACCACGTGCGGGCCGGGGCGCAGCCCTTCCTCGCCCACCACCGTGGCCAGCGTGGCGGCGTCGATCTCCTCGACCGCGGTACGCAGGCGGATGATCCCGCCGCCCTCACCGAGCGCCTCGCTGGCGTTGCTGAGCAGCGCGACGATCACCTGCCGCAGCTGCGTGGCGTCGCCCATCACCACCGGGAGCGCGCTCGCGAGCGAGAGTTCGAGCGTCGACTGGCGCGAGACGAGCGACTGCAGCAGCGTGGCGCTCTCGCGCACGAGCGCCGTGAGCTGCACCGGCTCGAGGCGCACGCGCCCCTTGCCCGCGTAGGCGAGCAGCTGGTTGGTGAGCTCCGCGGCGCGGCGCGCGGCGGTCTCGATGTCGTCGAGCAGCTCGGCCAGCGCGGGCTGGTCGTCGACCTCCGCGCGCGCGATGCTCGCGTTGCCGAGGATCCCGACGAGCAGGTTGTTGAAGTCGTGCGCGATGCCGCCGGCGAGCACGCCCAGCGACTCGAACTTCTGCGCGTGCTGCATCTGCTGCTCGAGCGCGCGGCGCGCGACGTCGGCCTCCTTCACGGCGGTGATGTCCTCCACCGTGCCGACGAAGCCGATCACCGCGCCACCGGCATCGCGCGTGGGCGCGGTGCGCTCCCACATCCAGCGCTCGCTCCCGTCGGGGCGCACGACGCGGAACTCCGCGCTCAGCTCACCCCCCGCGCGCACGGCGGCGCCCCAGGCCGTGCGCACCTGCTCGCGATCCTCGGCGTGGATGCGCGCCAGGAAGCCGTCGCCGAGGAGCTCGTCGAGCGCGGTGGCCCAGAGCTCGATGAGGCGCGCGGTGGCGAAGGTGAGGTTCCCCTCGGCATCGGCGAGGAAGATGCCGAGCGGGCTGGCGGTGGCGAGCGTGCGGAAACGCTCCTCGCTGGTGCGCAGCGCGAGCTCGGCCGACTTCCGCTTCTCGATGTCCGTGTTGGTGCCGACCATGCGCACGGGGCGCCCGCGGCCGTCGCGCTCCACGACGGTGCCGCGCGCGAGGATCCAGCGCCACTGCATGTCGGCGGTGCGGAGCCGCACCTCGAGCTCGAAGGTCGCCGCGTCGCCCTCGAAGTGGTCGCGCAGCGCGCGCTCGACGCGCGGCAGGTCCTGCGGATGCAGCAGGTCGAGGAAGGTGTCGATGTGCGGCGGGAGCGCGTGATCGGCATGCCCGAGCATCGCGTACCAGCGCGGCGCGAAGTAGCAGTAGCCGGTGGGGACGTGCCAGTCCCACAGCCCGTCGAGCACCGCGTTGAGCGCGAGGCGCAGCCGCTCCTCGCGCGCGCGCAGCGCCACTTCCTGCCCCTGGCGCGGCGCGAGGTCGCGTTCGGTGGCGATCCAGCGCACGAGGAGACGCCCGTCGGCGGCGGCGGTGGCGAGGACGTCGACGTCGAGCCAGACCGCGTCGCCGCGACGCGTGTGGAGCTGGAGCTCCTCGCGCACGCGGCGCTGCGCGCGCACCGCCTCGGTGAGGCGCGCGAGGACGGTGGTGTCGGTCTCCGGGCCCCGCAGGAGGCCGAGCTCGCGCCCCACGAGCTCCTCGCGCCGCCAGCCGAAGAGCCGCTCCACCGCCTCGTTGGCGTGGACGATGCGCGCCGCCATCGGGTCGCCGGCGGGGACCTCGGTGAGGAGCACCAGGTCGCTCACCGCATCGAGCGTGGCGCTGAGGAGCGGGAGGTCGAGCGCCGGTTCGCGGTCGGGCACCGGCGCCGGTCCGTCGACGAGCACCGGCTGCCAGCGCACGAGGACGAGCGGGGTACCGCCAAGGAGCGGGTCGGCGGCGAGCGCGGAGATCGCGAACTCCACCGCCACCCTGGTGCCGCTCCGCTGCCGCACGGTGCCGCGCCCGTGCCACGGTATCGTCGAGAGCGCTTGCTCGATGGCGCGCGACAGTCCCCCGTCGACGCGCGGCTCGCAGAGGGCGAGGAAGGCCTGCCCCACTGCCTCGTCCTCGGCGAAGCCGATCGCCCGCGCTGCCGCCGGTGCCCACCACCGCACGATGCCCACCGGCGAGATCACCGCCGCCGGTTCATCGAAGGTCGCCATGGCCGAGGCTGCCATTGCGGCCGAGGCCGGCAGCGCGGGCTCGCCAGGGTTCCCACGCCGCGACTCACCGCGCGTGAGATCGGGCGGCGGGAGCATGGGAGACGGCGGGGCGGACTCGGACATCGGCACGGCTGGGGGGAACGGGCGCCGCGCCGTTCGGCGGGCGGGCGGAACGCAGCGCGAACGCATGCGTCCCGCCGATACCCGTCGTCGGGCCAGCGCCGCATGCACGCAGGTTGCGTGCGAGGAGCTCAGCAATAAGGAGGGGTGTCGCCCGAACCGTCAGCGGTCAGGAGAGCGGTCCCGCTGGTACCCCCGTCTGCATGAGGCCTGCGGGGAGCGCCGCTGGCGTGGCGGCGTCGAGCCGGCGCCGGTAGCGCAGCGCCTCGGCCACCGCCACGCGCTCGATGCGCGGCGCATCGGCCAGGTCGGCGATGGTGCGCGCCACGCGCAGCGTGCGGTGGAAGCCGCGCGCCGAGAGGGCGAGACGGGCCGCGGCATCGGCGAGGAAGGTGCGGGCGTCGGGAGCGCACGACGCGGGATCGAGCAGCCGGGCCGCGGCGACACGCGCGTTGGCCACCCCCTGCCGTTCGAGCTGGCGGTCGCGCGCCGCCGCCACGCGCTCGCGCCAGACCGCGGTGCTCGACCCCGCCGCGGCCGGACGGGCGCTCCCTTCGGCCAGCGTCGCCAGGGGGACGGGGGCCACGTCGACGTGCAGGTCGATGCGATCGGCGAGCGGACCGGAGAGGCGCTGCGCGTAGCGGGCCAGCGCCGCCGGCGCGCAGCGGCACGGGAGCGTGGGGTGCCCGGCCTGGCCGCACGGACACGGATTCATCGCCACCACCAGCAGCACGTCGCTGGGGAAGCGGAGCGCCCCGCCGGCGCGCGCGATGTGCACCACGCGATCCTCGATCGGCTCGCGCAGCGCCTCGAGCGCGTGCGACGCCAGGTGCGGGAGCTCGTCGAGGAAGAGGACGCCGTGGTGCGCGAGCGAGACCTCGCCCGGGCGCGGCCCCGACCCGCCGCCGACCAGGCCCGCCACGCTCGTCGTGTGATGCGGGGCCCGGAACGGGCGCCGTCGCGAGCGCAGGCGCGCGGCATCGAGCACGCCGGCCACCGAGTGCACCGCCACGACCTCCAGTCGCGCCGCATCGTCGAGCGGCGGGAGGAGCCCGGGGAGTCGCCGCGCGAGCATCGTCTTCCCCGCGCCCGGCGGGCCGCACATCGCGAGGTTGTGATGGCCGGCGGCGGCGATGACGAGCGCCCGCACCGCCGCCGGCTGCCCGATCACGTCGGCCAGGTCGTCGGGCGTGTCGTCATCGCTGGAGGTCCCCGCGTCGGCGACACCATCGCCGTCGTGCTCCACCGCCAGGCGCCCGCGGCGCAGCGCCTCGACGAGCGGTCGCAGCGCGTGCACCGGATGCATGGCGCAGCCCGGGACCAGCGCCCCCTCGGCGCGCGTGGCGTGCGGCAGGACGAGCGTGGCACCGCACGACGCGGCGAGTCGCGCCACCGGCAGCACGCCGCGCACGGCGCGCACCGCGCCATCGAGCCCGAGTTCGCCGATCGCGATGAGCGGCGCGAGCGACTCCGGGGCCAGCTGGTCGGTGGCGGCGAGGAGCGCGAGCGCGATCGGGAGGTCGAAGCCGGTGCCGACCTTGCGCAGGTCGGCGGGGCTCAGGTTGACGACGATGCGGCGCGACGGGACCTCGAAGCCCGCCTGCTCGATCGCCGCCGACACCCGCTCGCGACTCTCGCGCACGGCGCCGTCGGGGAGCCCGGTGATGATCCAGTTGGGGAGGCCGCGCCCCGTGTGCACCTCGACGGTGACGGGGACGGCCTCGATGCCCACGAGGGCGGCGGCGCGAATGGAGGCGAGCATGGCGCGACGATGCACCCGCCGCGCGCGACCTGCGTCACCCCATCGCTGCCGACATCATCATGGCGCTGCAGCGACCGTCGCCGGCGCGACCGACGATGCCGGTGTCGGCTCGTCGCCGCGCGCGAGCCCGTACTCCTTGTCGTAGATCGCGATCAGCTCGAAGAACCAGGTGATCGCGAGCGGCCCGAGGAGGATGCCGAGCAGGCCGAAGACGCTCACGCCAGCGAACGCACCCACGAGCGTGGTGAGCGGATGGAGCTGCGCGCGGCCGCGGAGCACGATCGGGCGCAGCACGTTGTCGAGGTTCCCCACCACCAGCGCGCCGAAGAGTGCGAGGCCGATGGCGCGCGCCGTCTCGCCCTGCAGGAAGAGGCCGATCGACGCGGGGAGCCAGACGAGCGCCGAACCGAGGAGCGGGAGGACGCTCGCGACCGCGGTCACCGTTCCCCAGACGAGCGCATTCGGCACCCCCACCACGGCGAGCGCGATCCCCACCAGCGTCCCCTGCACCGTGGCGACGACGACCACGCCCCACATCGTGCCGCTGGTCACGTCGTGGAAGCGGCGGCGCAGGTGCTCGCTGTCCTCCGGCGTGAACGGGAGGAGGCGACGGATGCGCGGCCACACGTCGTGCGCGGCGACGAGCAGGTAGTACTGCACGAGGAGGGCGAGCACGAGGTTGAGCGTCGTGCGCGCGGCCCCCCCGAGGAAGCCGACGATCTCGCGCGAGGCGAACGAGACGATCGTGTCGCCGGCACGCGCGAGCTGGCCGCCCACGTCCACCGGTCCGATGCGGAGCGTGCGCAGCCTGGCCATGATCGGTCCGGTGTCGAGCGAGCGCAGCGTCGCCGGGACGTCGTCGAGGATGAGGCCGAGCAGCGCGCCGCCGGGGACGAGGAGCACGAGCAGCGTGACGATCGCGATGGTCATCGCCGCGGTGCCGCGTCCGATGCGCCGTCGCATGAGCCACTCGTGCGACGACACCGACAGCGAGTACAGCACCGCCCCGCCGAGGAGCCCGGGGATGTACGGCACCGTGACCCAGACGAGGCCGAGGCCGAGCGCGACGATGAGCGCGGCGGCGCGGAGCTGCCCGGAGGGGGCGCCCGGCGTGGCCGGCGATGTCGTGGATTCGATGGATGCCATGGGGTCAACGGGTAATCGTGCGCGCCCGCCCCGACCAGCGTCGTGCGCATCCGCGCCCCGGTTCGCGCCGCGCGCCGCGTCGCGGTAGCATCGACGCATGGAGACCGATGCCCAGTCCGCCCCCGGCGAGCGCATGCGCGCCGTCGTCATCGCCGCCGACGCCCCGGGCACCGTGGTGGTGCGCGACGACGTCCCCACACCGGCCGCCGAGCCATCGCTGGTGCGCGTGCGCGTGCACGCCGCGGGGCTCAATCGCGCCGACCTGCTGCAGGTGGCGGGGCGCTATCCGCCGCCGCCGGGGGCGCCGCCCGATCGCCCCGGCCTGGAGTTCGCCGGCATCGCCCTCGACGACGCGCCGCAGGCCGGTCTCGAGCGCGGCATGCGCGTCTGTGGGCTCGTCCCGGGCGGCGCGCAGTCGGACGTGGTGCGCGCCGATCCGCGCACGCTCCTGCCGGTGTCGGGCGCGATGTCGTGGGACGAGGCGGGCGCCTTTCCCGAAGCGGCGCTCACCGCCTTCGATGCGCTCGGCCGACGGGCACCGATCGCCGCCGGCGACACGGTGCTCATCCACGCGATCGCGAGTGGCGTGGGGCTCGCCGCCGCGCAGTACGCACGTGCGCTCGGCGCGCGCGTGCTCGGCACCACGCGCACCGCGGCCAAGGCCGAGCAGGTGTCGGCGATGGGGCTTGGCGAGGTGCACGTCACGCGCGACGGGCTGGGCGGGCTCGAGGCGTTCGTGCGCGACCGAAGCGCCGATGGCGCGACGCACGTGCTCGACCTCGTGGGCGGTGCCTACGTCGCGGCCACGCTCCCCTCGCTCGCGCTCCGCGGCCACTACGTGGTGCTGGCGACGCTCGGCGGCGCGGACGTGTCGGTGCCGGGACGCTTCCTGCTCGCCCGGCGCCTCACGCTCCACGGCAGCGTGCTGCGCTCGCGCAGCGTCGACGAGCATGCCGAGCTGGCGAGCGACGCGCGTGCACGGCTCCTGCCGCACGTGCGCCCCGATGCCGTGTGGCCGGTGCTCGACGCGACCTTTCCGCTCGATGCGGCCCCCGCCGCCTATGCGCGGCTCGCCTCCGACGCCACGCTCGGCAAGGTGGTGCTGCGCCTGGGCGAGGAGTGAGCATGGCGGGAGCGATCCTGGTGCACGCGCCGCACGGCGGCGAGTTGCTCGGCGAGTACGCACGACAGGAGGCGCACGAGGTGAACGCGGCGCTCGCGACCGCGGCCGCGGCGCAGCGTGCCTGGCGCGAGGTCGAGGTGACGCGACGCGCGCAGGCGCTGCGGGCACTCGCCCGGGTGCTGCGCGAGCGCCGCGACGACCTGGCCGTGCTCGCCGTGCGCGAGATGGCCAAGCCGATCACGCAGGCGCGCGGCGAGGTGGAGAAGTGCGCCGCGTGCTGCGACTGGTACGCCGACCGCACGGCGCTCCTCGACCCGGCACGCGGCCCCGAGGACGGTGACGAGGTGCGTCTGGCGCCACTCGGCGTCGTCTTCGCGATCATGCCGTGGAACTTCCCGTACTGGCAGGTGGTGCGCGTGCTCGCGCCGGCGCTGCTGCTCGGCAACGCGGTGGCGCTCAAGCATGCCGAGCAGGTGACCGGCTGCGCGCTGGCGCTGCACGACGCGGTGGCCGCGGCGGGGATCGATGCAGCGCTCTTCCCCGTGCTGCGCATCGACCACGACGCGGCGGCGCAGGTCATCGCCTCGCCACACGTGGCGGCGGTGACGCTCACCGGGAGCGATCGGGCCGGTGCGACCGTCGCCGCGCTGGCGGGGCGCGCGCTCAAGCCGGTGGTGCTGGAGCTGGGGGGGAGCGACCCGTTCATCGTCTGGCACGACGTGGACATCGACGCCGTGGCCGACGCGGCGGCCGGGGCGCGCTGCCTGAACAACGGGCAGTCGTGCATCGCCGCCAAGCGCTTCCTGGTGCATGCCGACGTGCACGACCCCTTCCTCGAGGCGTTCACCGCCGCCATGGCACGCCGTCGCGTGGGCGATCCGCGCGACGAACGCACCGACGTCGGCCCGCTCGTGACGCCGGCGGCGCGCGACGGCGTGCGCGAGCAGGTGCAGCGCACGCTCGATGCGGGCGCGCGGGCGGTGCTCGGCGGCGTGCCGCCCGTGCATCACGTGCCCTGGTGCCCGCCCGGCGTCGTGGTCGACATCCCCGACGGCACGCCGCTCGCCGACGACGAGCTCTTCGCTCCCGTGGCCGGTGTGTGGCGCGTGCGCGACCTGGACGACGCCGTGCGTCGCGCGAACGGGACACGCTTCGGCCTCGGTGCGAGCGTCTGGACGCACGACGCGGCGATCGCGCGGGCCTTCGCCCAGCGGCTCGACGCCGGGTCGGTGATGATCAACCGGCCGGTGGCGTCGGATCCCGCGCTCCCGTTCGGTGGCGTGAAGGCGAGCGGACACGGGCGCGAGCTCGGCGACGCCGGGCTGCGTGCCTTCGCGAATGTGCGCACGGTGCGCGGATTGATGCGGTGAACGGGGGCTTGCCGCGCGGGCCCGGCCGACGGATGCTCCATGCCGGCCGTCCGTCGCCACTCCCTGCGCCTCCCCG
>JALOPO010000367.1 GCA_025453855.1 Gemmatimonadaceae bacterium | reverse complement strand
GAGGAGACGACTCCGTCGATAGGCCGCCCGTGGACGTCCGGCAACGGATTCCAAGCGCAGCGGTCCTAATCGCCCGTGCGGCTTGACTCCCGCATATGGCTGCACCTCCGGGTGCAGCACCAATCGGCCATGCTGCCGATCATGAAGCGCGGCCTCACGGCCGCCACATCCACGATCTTCCACGTTCCCGAGTCATCTTCGCGATGCGCGCCCCCGGGCCCGCATCGCACGCCATGCCCGCTCCAGCACACCGGAGCGGTGGGCGGCACGACTCGCTGGCGTCCAGAGCGTCAGGGCCACACCCGTTCCCACACCCGTTCCCATTCCGAACACGGTCGTTAAGCCTGACAGCGCCGATGGTACTCCGGTCGCGAGACCGCGGGAGAGTAGGCCGACGCCGGCACCTCATCGAACACCCCCGTTGCACTCCATGTGCGGCGGGGGTGTTCTGCATTCGACCGTCACCGCGCCGACTCGGCCGCCACGCGACGGATCAGCGCGCGCCACGGATGATCGAGCAGCCACCGGCGCACGCGGCCCTCGGCCTCCGCACCCGCGTCGGCCGAACCGACGTTGACGAGGATCGCGTACGACAGCGGCACGTCGTCGCTCCACGCCGCGAAGGCGCCGAAGCCGAGCACGCTGCCGACCTGGTTGTACTCCGTGCCGGTCGCATGCCGCGTCCGGAAGAGGCCGGGCGAGATCGCGGTCGCGCCGTCACCCGCCCGCAGCGGCTGCGCCGCGCGCAGCTCATCGCCCACCTGCGACGCCAGCACCCGATCGCTCCGCACCGCATCGAAGAGGAGCGCGAGCTCGGAGGCCGTGGAGCGCATGCCCCCGCCCGCACCCTCCGGCCCCAGCTCCACGGGATCGATGCGCACGAGTTCCGACGATGCACGCACGAACCACTGCGACACGCCCGCCCGCGCGATGAACTCGGGTGTCGCGAGATGATGCCCGATCGCCGGTACGCCCCTCGGCGCCTCCGACGCGTCGAAGGTCGTGAAGCGCAAGCCGAGCGGCTCGGCGAACGTGGTGCGCAGCGCGGTGGCGAGCGCGACGCCGCTCGCACGCTCGGCAGCCAGCGCGAGCAGCGTGTAGCCGGTGGCCGACGTGCGCACCGTCGCACCGGCACGTCCCGGCACCTCCTCGGGGCGCCAGCGCGCGTACGCGAGCGCATCGTCGCTGCGCCAGGGGCGGAGCGGGTCGTACTCGGCGCCACGCGCACGGCGGATCCACGCGGGATCACGTTCCCAGTCGGGGACCGCGCCCATGTGCACGAGGAGCTGGCGCAACGACGCCGCATCGGCGTTCGGGACGCGACGCACGGCGGCGGTGGGCACGACATCGACCGCGGTCATGTCCAGATCGAGCCGTCCCGTTGCCGCGAGTTCGAGCACCAGCGCCGCCACGAGCGTGCGGCCCACGCCACCGATGGCGAAGGTGGTGCTGTCGCTCACGGTCACGGCACGCGCCGGATCGGCATAGCCGGCGTTGCCGGTGAAGACGACGCGCCCGTCGCGCACGATGGCGAGCGCGATCCCCGGTGCCCCGTCGACGACGGCCGAGTCGAGTGCGCGCTGGAGGGCGACGGCGGCCGACTGCGCCAGCAGCGGTGCCGGGCGCGCGAGGCACAACGCCTGCACGAGCAGCGCGGTCCCGAGCGTTGCGCGCGTCCGCGCGCGTGGCGCCGTGCCGCGCTCAGTGCGCACGAAACGTCGCGGCGGCGGCGCGCGGATCGTCCTGCCCGAAGACGGCGCGGATGACCGCCACACCGGCGGCGCCCGCGGCGAGCAGCCCGGGGAGATGCGACGCCTCGACGCCACCGATCGCCAGTGCCGGCCGTGCGACGGCCTTCGCGAGCTCGCCGAAGCGAGGCACGCCGATGGCGGCGCCGGCGTCGGCCTTGCTCGTGGTGCCGAAGACGGGACCGATGCCCACGTAGTCGGCGAGTCGACCGTTGGCGACTTCGTCCTCGCTGCCGACCGACGCGCCGAGGATGAAGCCGGCGGGGACGATCGCACGGGCGGCGGCGATGGGAAGGTCGTCGGCGCCGAGATGGGCGCCGGCCGCGCCGGCCGCGAGCGCGACGTCGACGCGATCGTTGACGACGAGCGGGACGTGCAGCGCGCCGAGCAGGGCGCGCGCGGCTTCCACGAGCAGTCGCGCGTCGGCATGTTTGAGCCGCAGCTGCACCATCGTCGCACCCCCCTGCTGCGCGGCGACGGCGCGCGCGACGAGGCCGTCGATGCCATCGCGCAGGTCGTCGGTGATCGCGCAGAGGGCGAGCGCGCCCCGCAGTTCGTCGTCCGTCACGTGCCTCCCGAGCGTCCCATGCCGATGCGTGCCGTGCGAGGAGCGGTGAGCGCCGATGCCGACACACCGGCCGCGATCGCGCACGCCGTCACCACGTTGCTCGATGCGCTGCTCGAACGGAATGGGCTGGCGCTCGCCGATGTGGCCAGCGCCATCTTCACCGTGACGCCCGACGTGACCTCGCTCCGCCCCCCCACCGCCGCACGTGCCGCCGGCTGGGGGGCGGTGCCGATGCTCGCCGTGGCCGAGGCGCCCACCGTCGAGCAGGATCCACCGCACTGCATCCGGGTGCTGCTGCACGTGCACCGCGAGGGCGACGGACTCCTTCCCGTCTACCTCGGTGCGGCGCGGGCGTTGCGGCCGGATCTCGGGTGACGTGGTGCGTGGGGGCTGCTGGGCGCTGCGCGCCTGAATTGCTGGGCGCTGCGCGCCTGAACTGCTGGGCGCTGCGCGCCTGAACTGCTGGGCGCTGCGCGCCGAGTTCCGGAGTTGGGGAGTTCGGGAGAACTGCCGGGTACCGCCGTGACACCGCCGTACTCCCGAACTCCAAGACTCCGGAACTCGGCGCGCAGCGCCCAGCAGTTCAGGCGCGAAGCGCCCACCTGTTCCGCGACGTACATCACGTAGACACGCCGTCGCCCGTCGCTGCGACCTCGCTCGGTCACCGCCCCGCTGCGGCCCGGGCGCGGATGATGGCGGCGCGGTGCGCGTCGAAGGTGGCGTGGAACTCGTGGTGGCCGTCGGGGAAGGCGACGAAGAAGAGCGAGGTGTCGTCGGGGGCGGGGGAGACGGCGGCTTCGAGGGCGGCGCGACCGGGATTCGCGATGGGACCGGGCGGGAGCCCGGCGACGCGGTACGTGTTGTATGGCGACTCGGTGCGCAGGTCGGCGAAGGTGACACGCTTCGCGAAGACGCCGAGGGCGTAGAGCACGGTCGGATCGGCCTGCAGGCGCATCCCCTTCACGACGCGATTGCGGTAGACGGCGGCGATCTGCGGGCGCTCGTCGGCGTGCTGCGCCTCGCGCTCGACGATGCTGGCGAGGGTGACCGCCTGGTGCCGCGTCCATCCGCG
>JALOPO010000366.1 GCA_025453855.1 Gemmatimonadaceae bacterium | reverse complement strand
GGCGCGCGCGAGGCGATGCGCGTCGCGCAGGCGCTCTACGAGCAGGGCTTCATCACCTACATGCGCACCGACTCGGTGGCGCTCAGCGCGCAGGCGATCGACGCCGCACGCGCCTGCGCCGCGCAGTTCGGCCCCGAGTACGTGCCGGAGAAGCCGCGCTTCTACGCGACCAAGTCGGCCAACGCGCAGGAGGCGCACGAGGCGATCCGTCCCGCGGGCGAGACGTTCATCCATCCCGACGACCTCCCGCTCGACGGACGCGAGAAGCGGCTCTATGAGCTCATCTGGAAGCGCACCGTCGCCAGCCAGATGCCCGACTCGCGCCAGGTGCGCGTGGTGGCCGACATCGAGGTCGGCGACGCGCAGTTCCGCGCGACGGGGAAGCGCATCGAGTTCGCGGGCTTCATCCGCGCCTACGTGGAAGGCTCCGATGATCCCGAGGCCGCGCTCGACGACCAGGACGACCTCCTGCCGCCGCTGCAGCCGCGCTCCACCGTCACCTGCCACGAGGTGCTGGCCGAGCGCCACGACACGCAGCCGCCGGCGCGCTACACCGAGGCGTCGCTGGTGAAGGCGCTCGAGGAGCAGGGGATCGGGCGTCCGTCGACCTACGCGTCGATCATGGACACGATCCAGCATCGCGGCTACGTGCGGCTCGACGGCAAGGCGCTCGTGCCGACGTTCACCGCCTTCGCGGTCACGTCGCTGCTCGAGGAGCACATCACCGACCTCGTCGACACCGGCTTCACCGCGCGCATGGAGGAGCAGCTCGACGAGATCGCGCGCGGCGAGCGCGACCAGGTGGAGTACCTGCGCGACTTCTACTTCGGCGACCGCAAGGCGCGCGGCCTCATGCCGATGGTCGAGAAGGGGAAGGCCGAGGTGAAGAAGGAGGTCGGGAGCGCGCGTCGCGTGCAGCTCGCGGGGCTCGAGGCGCCGGTGCGCATCGGGCGCTACGGCCCGTACGTGGAGATCGAGGAGGACGGCAAGCCGCTGCGCGCGTCGCTGCCGAGCGAACTCGCGCCGGGCGACCTCACCGACGACATGGTGCAGGAGCTCATCCGCACCCGCGTGGAAGGGCCGCCGGTGCTCGGCGAGCATCCCGAGACGGGACAGCCGATCTACCTCATGCGCGGCGAGTACGGCCCGTACGTGCAGCTTGGCGAGGTGGAGGAGGGGAGCAAGGTCAAGCCGAAGCGGTCGTCGCTGCCGAAGGGCGTGGCGCCCGAGGACGTGACGCTCGACCTCGCGCTCGGCCTCCTCTCGCTCCCGCGCACGCTCGGCACGCACCCGGTGACGGGGCAGGCGGTGAAGGCGGGGCTCGGCCGCTTCGGGCCGTTCATCGTGCACGTGAAGGGGGGCGAGGGGGGCAAGGACGACTTCCGCTCGCTGCAGGCCACCGACGACGTGCTCACCGTCGGCTTCGACCGCGCGCTGGCGCTGCTCGAGCAGCCCAAGCGCGGCCGCGGCGGGGCGAGCGGCGGTGCGGTGACGCCGATGCGCGACCTCGGTCCGCATCCCGCCGACGGCCGCCCGGTGCTCGTCTTCGACGGGCGCTACGGCCCGTACGTGCAGCACGGCCCGAACACGAGTGACCGCAAGGTGAAGCCGGTGCGCGCGACGCTGCCGAAGGACGTGTCGCCGCAGCAGGTGACGCTCGAGCAGGCGGTGGCGATGCTCGCCGAGAAGGCGGGGGCGCCGCCGGTCGCGCGTGGGCGTGGCCGCGGTCGCGCGACGTCGCGTCGCTGACGGGGGACGCATGTCGGATGCGGTGCATGTGGTGGGCGGTGGCCTCGCCGGGAGCGAGGCCGCCTTCCAGCTCGCCGAGCGTGGCCATCGCGTGGTGCTCCACGAGATGCGGCCGGTGCGCGGAACCCCCGCGCATCACACCGGGCGCCTCGCGGAGCTCGTCTGCAGCAACACTTTCAAGAGCACCGAGACGCACAACGCGCACGGGCTCCTGAAGGCCGAGATGCGCGTGCTGGGGAGCGTGATCCTCTGGGCGGCGGACCAGGCGCGCGTGCCGGGCGGCACGGCGCTGGCGGTCGATCGCGAGCTGTTCAGCGCCGCGGTCGACGAGCGCGTGCGCGCGCATCCGATGATCACGGTCGAGACGGGCGAGGTGACGTCGCTCCCGCCACGCGGCATCGTCGCCACCGGCCCGCTCACCAGCGACGCGCTGGCCGAGGCGATCCGCGCGCGCCTCGGCCTCGCCGCGCTCGCCTTCTACGATGCGATCGCGCCGGTGGTGAGCCTCGAATCGCTCGACGAGGCGCAGCTCTTCCGCGCCAGCCGGTGGGACAAGGAGACGATGGCCGGCGCCGACGAGGGGGCGTACCTCAACGCGCCGCTCGATCGTGCGCAGTACGAGGCGCTCGTCGACGCGCTCGCGTCGGCCGACGTGCACACCGGCAAGGAGTTCGACGCGGTGCCGTACTTCGAGGGGTGCATGCCCATCGAGGAGATGGTGCGCCGCGGCCGCGACGTGCTCCGCTTCGGCCCCATGAAGCCGATCGGGCTCAAGGATCCGCGCACCGGGCGGCGGCCGTGGGCGGTGGTGCAGCTGCGGCAGGAGGATCGCGCGGGACGCATGTGGAACCTCGTCGGCTTCCAGACGCGGCTCCGCATCCCCGAGCAGCAGCGCGTCTTCCGCAGCATCCCGGGGCTCGGCACCGCGGAGTTCCTGCGCTACGGGAGCATCCACCGCAACAGCTACCTCAACGCACCGGCCACGCTCGCACCGCACCTCGCGACGCGTGACGAGCCGATGCTCTGCTTCGCGGGGCAGCTCACCGGTGTGGAGGGCTACACCGAATCGAGTGCGACCGGGCTCCTCGCCGGCATCAACCTCGATCGCATGCTGCGCGGCGAGGCGCCGGTGGTGCCGCCACCCACGACGATGCTCGGCGCGCTCTACCGGTACCTGCGCGAGGCCGATCCGCGCCACTTCCAGCCGATGAACGCGAACTTCGGCCTCGTCGACGATCTCGCCGATCCGCCGCGCGACAAGGACGAGCGCCGCGCGGCGTACGCGACGCGGGCGCTGGCGGAGATGCGCGCGTGGGTCGAGGCGGAGGC
>JALOPO010000365.1 GCA_025453855.1 Gemmatimonadaceae bacterium | reverse complement strand
GCCGCGCGATGGTCGGCGATCACGCGCTGCAGCGTCGGCCAGAGCGTGCGCGCGACCTTCCTCGCCCCTTCCTCGGTCGGATGGATCCCGTCCGCCTGGTTCATGCGCGCCACGCCGGCCACGCCATCGAGGAGGAAGGCGGTCACCGGCACCCTGAGCTCCTGCGACAGCCGCGCATAGACGCTGCGGAAGTCCATCGCGTACCTGCCGCCGAAGTTGGGGGGTGCCTCCATCGGGACGAGCACGATCGACGCCTGCGGCTGCCGGCTGCGGATGGCGCCGATGATCCCGCGGATGTTGCGCTCCAGGTCGGCCGCGGGGAGGCCGCGCAGCCCGTCGTTGCCGCCGGTCTCGACGACGACGACATCGACGCTGTCGCGGAGGAGCCACTGCACGCGGCGGAGCGCACCGGCGCTCGTCTCGCCGGAGAGGCCGGCGTTGATCACCTCGATCTTCTCGCCCGCACGCTCGGCGAGGCGGCCGATCTCGGCCGGGAAGGCCTGCGTGGCCGGATCGGGGAGCCCGTAGCCGGCCGAGAGGCTGGTGCCGAGGAAGAGGACGCGCACGGGGCGGCGATCGACGCGACGCTCGTCGATCGAGCTTCCGGGGGCGAGGCCGCCGGGGGTGCGACCGGTGTCGCGGGCGGTGCCGGCGCCCCCGCCGGCGCCCGGCCCCGAACTTTGTGCGACAGTTGGCGTTTCACCTGCACGGGGCGTCGCGCCCGCGGCGGCCGCCGAGCCGGTGCCGTCGCCGCGCGCGCCGTTGCCGCCGCCGCACCCTGAAACCGACAGCACCGCCACCAGCGTCGTCAGCCCAGACGTCGCCACGCGTCGCGCCCTGCGCGCCGCGTCCCGCACCCGTTCGCCCATTCCGCCTCGCATGCCAGTCCCGTCGTCCGAGTCCACCGCGCCGATCCTCGTCGTGCGCGAGCTTACCAAGGAATACCGCTCCGGTGAAGGATCGCTCGCCGTGCTGCAGGACGTCTCCTTCACCGTCCGCGCCGGCGAGACGCTCGCGATCGTCGGTCCGTCCGGCAGCGGCAAGACGACGCTCCTCGGCCTCCTCGCGGGGCTGGATACCCCGAGTCGCGGCGCCGTGTTGCTCGACGGCACCGACCTCGGGCGGCTGAGCGAGGACGAGCGCGCGATCCTGCGCGGCGACCGTGTGGGCTTCGTCTTCCAGAGCTTCCAGCTCGTGCCGACGCTCACCGCGCTCGAGAACGTCGCCGTCCCGCTCGAGCTGCGCGGCGCGAAGGACACCATGCGCCATGCCCGCGAGCTCCTCGAGCGCGTCGGCCTCGGCCACCGCCTCACGCACTTCCCCGCCCAGCTCTCGGGCGGCGAGCAGCAGCGCGTGGCGATCGCGCGCGCCTTCGTGAACCGGCCGCGCATCCTCTTCGCCGACGAGCCCACCGGGAACCTCGACGGCACGAACGGCGAGCGCATCGTGGCGCTCCTCGAGCAGCTCAACCGCGAGGACGGGACGACGCTCGTGCTCGTGACCCACGATCCCGCGCTCGCCTCGCGACTCGGGCGTCGCATCCGGCTGGCCGACGGGCGCGTGATCGAGGACACCGGGGTGCCGGGCGACGCGGCGCGCACGGATACCATGGTCGCCGGGCACGCGTCGTGAGCCGGCTCCCCGCCACAGTGGCGCGGCCGAGCTTCTCGCGCATCGCCTCGCTCGCCTGGAAGGAGAGCCGCACGGCGCGCAAGCGGCTGCTGGTCTACATGTCGTCGATCGCGCTCGGCGTGGCGGCGCTGGTCGCCATCGACTCGTTCGCCGACAACCTCACGACGAGCGTGCGCGAGCAGAGCCAGGCGCTGCTCGGCGGCGACGTCTCGCTGACGTCGCGTGCCGCCTTCTCGCCGCGCGCCGACTCGCTCGTCGACTCGCTCGCGCGGCGCGGCTTCACGACCGCGCGCGTGACGAGCTTCGCGAGCATGGGCGCGATCACGCGCAACGGCAACACGCGGCTGGTGCAGGTGCGCGGCGTGAGCGATGCGTGGCCGATCTACGGGACGGTGAAGACGACGCCGGCCAACGGGCTGTCGACGATCCACACGCAGCACGACGTGGTCGCCGATCCGGGGCTGCTGGTGTCGCTCGGTGCGCAGGTCGGCGACTCGATCGCCCTCGGCTACGCGACCTTCCGCGTGGTGGCGACGCTCGACGAGGTGCCGGGCGATCCGGGGCTGGTCGCGGTGGTCGGGCCGCGCGTCTTCGTGAGCCGGCGCTGGCTGGCCGAGACGAAGCTCCTCGTCTTCGGCTCGCGCGCGGAACACGAGGTGCTGCTCAAGACGCCGCGCGGCGTGACGCCGGCGGCGGTGGCGACGGCGCTCAAGCCGGCGTTCGAGAAGGAGAAGGTGCGGCTGCGCACCGCCGCGCAGAGCGAGGCGGGGCTCACCGAGGCGATCGACCGGCTGGGCGACTTCCTCGGCCTGGCGGGGCTCGTCGCGCTGCTGCTGGGCGGGATCGGCGTGGCGAGCGGCGTGCATGCCTTCCTGCGTCGCAAGCGCGAGACGATCGCGGTGCTGCGCTGCCTGGGCGCGACGAGCAACCAGGTGCTCGCGCTCTACACGCTGCAGGCGGCGCTGATGGGGCTCGCCGGCGCGGCGGTCGGTGCGGTGATCGGCGTCGCGATCCAGTACGCGCTTCCGCTCCTCGTGCGCGACCTGCTGCCGGTGGACATCCAGCTCTTCCTCTCCCCGCTGGCGATCGCGAGCGGGCTGGGGGTCGGCGTGTGGGTGGCGCTCGCCTTCGCGCTGCGCCCGTTGGTGGGGGTGCGCGACATCTCGCCGCTGCAGGTGCTCCGCACCGATGTCGATGCGAGCGCGGCGCGTCCGTGGTACCGCGACTGGCGCGGGCTCCTCGTGCTGGCGGCGATCCTCGGCAGCGTGCTCGCGCTGGCGACGCTGCGCGTGTCGGACATCCGCGCGGCGGTGGCGCTCACGGCGGGGATCGGCGTCGTGCTCGGCGTGCTCTACCTCGTGGCATGGGGGATCACCTGGCTCGCGCGGCGCGTGCTGCGCGCGGGGTGGCCGTACGTGGTGCGACAGGGAGTGGCGAATCTCTACCGC
>JALOPO010000364.1 GCA_025453855.1 Gemmatimonadaceae bacterium | reverse complement strand
GACGGTGATGATCATCGGCCAGCAGCGCGGCCGCGACACCAAGGAGAACCTGAAGCGCAACTTCGGCATGCCCCACCCCGAGGGCTACCGCAAGGCGCTGCGGCTCATGAAGCTGGCCGAGAAGTTCCAGGTGCCGGTGATCACCTTCATCGACACGCCGGGCGCGTGGGCCGGCCTGGGCGCCGAGGAGCGCGGGCAGTCGGAGGCGATCGCGCGCAACCTCTTCGAGATGTCGCAGCTCGAGGTCCCGCTCATCGCCACCATCATCGGCGAGGGGGGCTCCGGCGGCGCGCTCGCGCTCGGCGTCGGCGACCGCGTGAACATGCTCGAGAACGCGATCTACAGCGTGATCACCGTCGAGGGGTGCGCGGCGATCCTCTGGAAGGACGGCAAGAGCCCGGAGATGAAGGAGCGCGCCGCCAGCGCGCTGCGCATCACGGCGCAGGATCTCTACGAGCTGCGCGTGATCGACGCCATCATCCCCGAGCCGGAGGGGGGCGCGCACACCGATCACGACGCGGCCGCGGCGAACCTCAAGAAGGTGCTCGTCGAGCAGCTCGACGACCTGCGCGGGCTGCGTCCCGAGAAGCTCGTCCGTCGCCGGCGCGAGAAGTTCCTGCGCATGGGCCAGTTCATCGGCTGAGGATTCGTGGCCGAGCTGATCGAGATCGCGTTCAAGGGGAACCGCCGCGAGTTCTTCCACTGGGACGACGTCGCGCCGCCACCGGGACCGCCGGCGGGGGTGATCGTCGAGGGCGATCGCGGCGAGGACCTGGGGCGCGTGCACGCCACCGGCGAGCGGGCCGAGCTGCGCTGGCGCGGCGTGCCGTACGGCGCGCTCGCCAACGCGCAGCCGCGTCGCGTGCTGCGCCTCGCCACACGCGACGACCTGCGGCGCGCCGAGTCGCTCCCGGCCGAGAACGAGCAGGCGCGGCGCACCGCGCTGCAGCTCGTGCGCGCGCACGGCCTGGCGATGAAGCTCACCGACGCCGACTGGCAGTGGGACCGGCGCAAGCTCACGCTCTACTTCACGGCCGAGAAGCGCGTCGACTTCCGCGCCCTCGTGCGCGAGCTCGCGAGCGCCTTCCGCACGCGCATCGAGCTCAAGCAGATCGGCGTGCGCGACGAGGCGAAGCGCCTCGACGGCGTGGGGCGCTGCGGGCGCCAGTACTGCTCGGCGTCGTGGCTCCCCGAGCTGCGCCCGGTGAATCTCGGCGTGGCCAAGGACCAGCGCCTCTCGCTCAACCCCATGCAGATCAGCGGCGCCTGCGGCCGGCTGATGTGCTGCCTGCGCTACGAGCACGACTTCTACGTGCAGAGCCGGCGCCGCTTTCCCAAGGAGGGGCGCATCGTCGTCACGGCGCGCGGCGAGGAGAAGGTCCTGTCGAGCGACATCTTCCGCGAGCTGGTCACGCTGCGCGGCCTCGATGGCGAGGTGCGCACCGTGCCGCTGGCCGAGCTCTCGGGCGACGGTGCCGAGTGGACGTCGACGGCGGTCGAGGTGAGCGAGGCGCGCGAGAACGGGGGCGAGGGGATCGCGCTCGAGGAGGCGCCGCGTCGCCTCCCGGTGCTTCCGCCCGCGCCGACGACTCCGTCGAAGGGCGTCCCGCCGGTCGATGGCGCGGCCACCGCGACGCGCCCCGCCTCGGCCCCACCGGTCCGGAAGGAAGGCGCTCCTGGCTTCGCCCCGGCCCAGCGCCCCCCATCGCCGGCCGCTCCGCCCGCGCCGGTCGGCGCGTCTCCCGTCACCGACGACGACGACGACCTCGACGACCAGGACGGCGACGACGACGCGCCGGACGCCGCCGCATCGCCGGACGGCACCGCCACACCGCGGAAGCGCCGCCGCCGCGGCCGCCGCGGCGGTCGCCGCAACCGCGCCCGGCAGCAGGGGGGCGACGGTGATGCGCCTGCACCGCCGGATCCCGCTCCCGACGCTGGCTGAGCGAGCGCAGCGAGCATCTGAGCGGAACCGCACAACGCAAAGGTCGCGAAGGCAAAGGAAAGATGGTGCCAGGCCTGCAGGCCGGCGTTGGGCGCGGCTGGCGAGCCTGTTCTTTCCGTTGCCTTTGCGACCTTTGCGTTTCGTTGTTCCGCGGCGAAACCGCCGGTAAGCGCGGAGCCTGGAGGCGCACGGATGATCGTGCCCGATCCCCCCGCGCGCTTCCCGCACCTGTTTGATTGAGATCGTGACCCGCTTCTACATCACCACCGCCATCGACTACGCCAACGGCGATCCGCACATCGGCCACGCCTTCGAGAAGATCGGCGCCGACGCGATCGCCCGGTTCCATCGTGCCCTCGGGCGCGACGTGCATTTCCTCATGGGGATGGACGAGTTCGGGCAGAAGGTGGCGCAGGCGGCGGCGGCGCGCGGCATCGAGCCGCAGGCGCAGGCCGACGAGATCGCGGCGCGCTTCACCGCCATGTGGTCGCGGCTCTCCATCTCCTACGACCAGTTCCTGCGCACCACCACCCCCGCGCACGGGCGCGGCGTGCAGGCGCTCATCGCGCGCATCTTCGAGCGCTCGCCCGACGCCTTCCACGAGCGCACGTACGCGGGGTGGTACTGCATCGGCTGCGAGGCGTTCAAGAACGAGAGCGAGATCGTCGACGGCAAGTGCGTGCTGCATCCCACGCGCGAGCTGCAGTGGACCGAGGAGCGCAACTGGTTCTTCCGTCTCTCGGCGTACGCGGAGCGCGTGCGGGCGTTGCTCGTCGAGCGGCCCGAGTTCTGCCAGCCGGCGAGCCGGCGCAACGAGCTCCTCGCGCTCATCGACCAGGGGCTCGAGGACGTGAGCGCGAGCCGCGCGCGCTTCGCGTGGGGCGTCCCGTTCCCGAAGCCGGGGAGCGACGGCGAGAGGCACGCCACCTACGTCTGGTTCGACGCGCTCCCGAGCTACCTCACCGGCACCGGCTTCCCCGATGGCGACTGGGACGCGCGCTGGCCGGCGCAGCTGCACGTGGTGGGGAAGGACATCACACGCTTCCACTGCGTCATCTGGCCGGCGATGCTCATGGCGGCCGAGCTCCCGCTCCCGGAGCGCGTCTGGGGGCACGGCTTCGTGACGCTCGGCGGCGAG
>JALOPO010000363.1 GCA_025453855.1 Gemmatimonadaceae bacterium | reverse complement strand
TGCACGCCGCGACGCCTGTCGATGCGACGGTCGTGCAGCGCGCGCTCGATGCCGCGGCACGCCGTGTGCGCGGCATGCCGATGCCGTACGCGACCACGCGCGCGGCGTTCCGCCATCTCTGGCTGCACGTCGACCCGCGCGTCCTCATCCCGCGCCCCGAGACCGAGGGGCTCGTCGATCGCGCGCTCGCGCGACTGCCGCACGGCGGCACCGTCGCCGACGTGGGCACCGGGAGCGGCGCGATCGCGATCGCGCTCGCCACCGAGCGGCATGATGCGCGCGTGATCGCCACCGATCTCTCGCCCGATGCCCTGGCGGTCGCGCGGCTGAACGCCGCCGCGCAGCGCGACGCGCACGCGGCGTCCATCGAGTGGCGCGCGGGCGATCTCTGCGCGCCGCTCGCGGGCGAGGCGCTCGACGTCCTCGTCGCCAATCCGCCCTACGTGCCGCTGGCGAGCGCCGCATCGCTCGACCGCGGCGTGCGCGACTGGGAGCCGACGCTCGCGCTCTTCGGCGGCGACGACGGAACGCACGTGGTCGCGCGGCTGGTGCGCGAGGCACCCGCGGTGCTGCGTCCGGGTGGCTGGCTGCTCGTCGAGATCGACGCCACCGGTGGGCGCGCCGCGCTCGCCGCCTGCGAGGGCGGGACGTGGAGCTCGGCGAGCGTGGAGCCCGATCTCTTCGGCCGTGATCGGTACCTCGTGGCGCGGCGCGGGTAGCACGGGCGCCCGATGCGCCGCCCCCGGCGGGCGCGCTAGCTTCTTCGCGTCGCGTCCGGAATCGGACCACCCCACGCCCCGCTGCCATCCCCATGCTCGAAGACAAGGCGAAGGACCTCGGCCGGCTCCTCGGCCAGAGCGCCGAGTACCAGGCGCTCAAGCGCGCCAACGCCGCCATCACCGAGAACCGCGAGACCGCCACCGTGCTGCGCCGGCTCGAGGAGCTCCGCGTGGAGGCGCAGGCGATGATCGAGCGTGGCCAGGAGCCGCCGGAGAGCATGGAGCTGGAGCTCGGCGGGCTCCTGCAGCAGGTCGAGACGAATCCGGAGTACCAGCGCGCCATCAGCGCGCAGGCCAACTTCGACAAGCTCATGCTGCGCGTGAACGACCGCGCGCCGCGGGCGCTTCATCGTCCTCGAGGGGGGCGATGGCGTCGGCAAGACGACGCAGCTCCCGCGACTGGTGGCGGCGCTCGTCGCGCAGGGGATCGACGTGCGCACCATCCGCGAGCCCGGCGGCACGCCGGCCGGTGACGCCATCCGTGCGCTCCTCCTCGATCCCGGCTCCGACCTCGAACCGCGCAGCGAGCTGCTGCTCTTCCTGGCGGCGCGTGCGCAGGTGGTGCACGACGTGATCCGCCCCGCGCTCGACGCCGGGACCTGGGTCGTCGCCGATCGCTTCTTCGTCTCCACCTACGCCTACCAGGGGGCGGGGCACGGGCTTCCGCTCCCCGCGGTGCAGGGCGCCAATGCGCTCGCCACCGGCGGGCTCGTCCCGGACCTGACGCTCGTCCTCACCGTCGATGCCGCCACTGCCGCGGCCCGGCGCGCGTCGCGCGGCGCCGGTGACCGGATGGAGCGCCACGGCGCCGCGTTCGCGGCCCGCGTCGAGGCGGCATACCGCGAGGCGCTCTCGCCGGACTGGCAGCGCGCACACCCGGAGTGCGGCCCGATCGTGGGCGTGGACGCCGACGGCACCCCGGACGAGGTCACCGCCCGGCTGGTCGCGATCGTCGTGGAACGGACCACCCCCCTCGTGACACTTATCTCATGATCACGGCAGCGCCACGGCGGCCCTGTCGGTGTGGCCGGAGGGCCGGGACGCGATGAGTCGGGTACGCGGGGTGGCGGTCGGCGCCGTGTTCGGCGTCTCGCTGGCGGGTGGCGGCCTCCTCATGAACCGCAGCCTGGAATCGGGCGGCGGTGACGTGAGCGGGCGTCACCTGTTCGACGAGGTCTTCCTCAAGGTGCAGGCCGCGTACGTCGATTCGGTCGCCGCCGATTCGCTCTATGCCAAGGCCGCGATCGGGCTGCTGGGCGAGCTGCACGATCCATACAGCGTCTTCCTCACCGCGCAGCGCCTCGCGCGCTTCCGCGAGGGGACGAGCGGGCGCTATGCGGGCGTGGGGATGAACATCGACGTGCGCGACAAGCGCGTCATCGTCCTCGCCACGATGCCCGGCGCACCGGCCGAGCTGGCGGGGGTGCAGCCCGGTGACCGGCTGCTCCGCATCGGCGACAAGGATGCCTACGGCCTCACCCCCGAGGAGGCGATGCTGGCGCTCCGTGGCGCCCCCGGCTCGGCGGTGAAGATCACGCTCGAGCGGAGCGGCGTGCCGATGCCGCTCGAGCTCCTCATCACGCGCCAGGTCGTGCAGATCCACGCCGTGCAGCGCGCGAAGCTCGTCGATGCGAGCACGGGCTACGTCGACCTGCGCACCTTCAACGACAGCTCGTCGGGTGAGCTGGTGCGCGCCGTCGACTCGCTGGTCAGGGCCGGCGCGAAGTCGCTCGTGCTCGACCTGCGCGGCAATCCCGGCGGGCTGGTGGAGCAGGGCGTGGCGGTGGCGGAGCTCTTCCTCGATCCGGGGCAGAAGATCGTCGCGCTCGTGGGTCGCACGCCCGAGGTGTCGCGCGAGTACGCGGATCGCCAGCCGCAGCGCTGGCCGACGCTCCCCGTCGTCGTGCTCGTCGACAAGGCGAGCGCCAGCGCGGCCGAGATCGTGGCCGGCGCGCTGCAGGACCACGACCGCGCCGTCGTCGTGGGGCGCACGACCTTCGGCAAGGGGAGCGCGCAGCAGGTCTTCGACGCCGGGAGCGCGGGCGCGGTGAAGCTCACCACCTCGCTCTGGTTCACGCCGCTCGGTCGCAGCATCACGCGCCGGCCGCGCCTCGACGAGGACGGGCAGCCGATCGCGATGCGTCCGGCCGACGAGGAGCTCGCGGCCGACAGCACGGAGCGCGACAGTAGCCGGATCGCCTTCCGCACCGATCGCGGACGCATCGTCTACGGTGGTGGCGGCATCACCCCCGACGTGATCGTCCGCGACAGCGCCACGCTCGCGCAGCTCGCCTCGCTGCAGCAGTCGCTCGGCCCGGGCGTGACCGCCTTCCGCGACGCGCTCACCGCGCAGGCGCTCGCGCTCAAGGCCGAGGGCGCGCTCGCGACGCCGTCGTTCATCGTCACCCCCGACATGCTCACCGGCATCGAGCGCGCGATGCGCGCGCGTGGCGTCGCGGTCGCCGACTCGACCTTCCAGCAGCACGCCACCGTCGTCTCGCGCCTCCTCGGGTACGAGGCCGCGCGCTACGCCTTCGGTCGCGAGGCCGAGTGGGCACGCCGCAGCGGCGACGATCCCGCCTTCCAGCGGGCGCTCACGCTGTTGCGTGGCGTGAGCGGGCGCGATGCGCTCCTCGCGCGCGCCACCGAGGCCCGCCGCCTCGCGACCGGCACGCCGTCGGGTTCGTGACGACGCACCCCGCGTCGCTCCCGCAGCCGGTCACGATCGTCGGCGCGGGGCGCGCGGGACGGGGGATCGCTGCCGCCATGCACGCGGCCGGCGTGCCGGCGACGCTCGTCGATCGCGTGGCGGTGGTGCAGGGGCCGGACGGCACACGTGACCAGGCCATCGCTCGCGCCGCGCTCCTCGTGGTGGCGGTCCGCGATGCGCAGCTCGACGAGTGCCTGCGGGCGCTCGCGGCCTCGCGCGCGCACGGCCCACGCACGATCATGCTGCAGGTGAGCGGGAGCGCCGAGCCGGACGAACGTGCGCAGGTGACCGCAGCCGGACACGCGTACGGCACCTTCCATCCGCTCCTCCCGCTCGCCGATCCGGCCGTCGCCGCGGCGCGCTTCCACGGGGCGGTGGTGGGCGTCGAGGGCGACGCGCCCGCCCACGATGCCGCCTGTGCCCTCGCCGCACGCCTCGGCGCCGTCACGATCGAGATCCCGCGTGCGTCGCGCGCCACCTATCACGCCGCCGCGGTGCTGGCGAGCAACTTCCCGGTGACGCTCGCCGCACTGGCCGAGTCGCTCCTGCAGCGCATCGGGGTCGCCGATGGCGAGGCGCATCGTGCCGTGCGCGTGCTCATCGCGAGCGTCGACAACCTCACCGCCGCCGACCGCGCGCTCGACGCGCTCACCGGCCCGCTCGTGCGCGGCGACACCGCCACCATCGCCGCCCACCTGCACGCGCTCGCCCACGTCGCGCCCGACGTGCTCGCGACCTACCGCACCCTCACCGACGCGACGGCGGCGATGCTCTCCGTCCGTGCTTCCGGTCCCGACGCGGCTGCTTCCGTCCACATCGCCGACTGACTCCGGTGCAGCGCGGGCGCTTGACAGCCGGACGATACCCGTTCGACCGACGTCCCAAAGCCACTCGCACGGCCTGCGGGCACGGCTGGACTGCGCACGGCTGACTGCAACGGAGCACCAGCGAGGCGCCGAGCGGCCTAATTGCCTTTGTTCCTCATCCAATCGTTTCCGTTCCATTCGAGCCGCACCCACGCTTCGTCAGGCGCGCGGGGCCGCCGTGCGTCGTTCAGCCGTGTGCAGTCCCGCCGTGCCCGCAGGCCGTGTGCAGGGCTGTCAGACCCGGAACTCGAACATCAGCGCCCCATCGCCTCGGGATCGACGACACGCACCCCCTTCGGCACGGCGAACCGGAAGGCGTCGGCCCCGAAGACGACGCCACGCGCGATCGTCGCGAAGCGGAGCGTGCGCGTGGTGCCGCTCTGCTCGATCACCTCGAGCTGGCGGAGCTGCGCCCCCTTGGGGTCGAGCCAGACGGTGGCGCGCGTGAAGCCCATCGGCTGCTTCGGCACGAGCTGCACGCGACGCG
>JALOPO010000021.1 GCA_025453855.1 Gemmatimonadaceae bacterium | reverse complement strand
GAGCCAACGGTGGTGGTGTGGGCTCGGCGATCGCGGCAGCGTGCGGTCGTCGGGCGATCGGGCGACGCGGTGCATCCCGCGTCGCCAGGGCAGGCGCGAACGTGCGGCCGCACGGGAACCGTCCCCGTCACAGGGTCACTCCCTGCTTCCACACCGCGATCTCGCGCACATCGGCCTCCTCGTGCCGCGCCGGCGTCCCGCTCGCGACGCGACACACCTGCGCGAGCAGCGCCTCGGCGGTGTCGTCGAGCGGGGCGCCGGCGAGGATCGGGCCGGCATCGAAGTCGATCCAGCGCGGCTTGCGCGTCGCGAGGTCGCTCGTGCTGGCGACCTTCAGCGTCGGCACCGGGGCACCCAGCGGCGTGCCGCGCCCGGTCGTGAAGAGGATCAGCGTCGCACCGGCGGCGGTGAGCGCCGTGGTCGACACCGCGTCGTTCCCCGGTGCCTCGACGAGCGCGAGGCCACCGAGCACCTCGGCATCGGTGCGCACGGGATTCCCGTACGCCACCACCTGCATCACCGGCGCACGCCCGCCCTTCTGCGTCGCGCCGAGCGACTTCTCCTCGAGCGTCGTGATCCCGCCGTCCTTGTTGCCCGGCGAGGGGTTCTCGTGGATCGGCTGGGCGTGCGCGCGGAAGTACCCCTTGAAGTCGTCGACCAGCCGCGCCACGTCGGCGTGCACGCGCGGCGTCGCCGCCCGCGCGAGCAGCGACGCCTCGGCGCCGAACATCTCCGGCACCTCGCTCAGCAGCGCGATCCCGCCGGCGCGCGTGACGCGCTCGGCGACCGCGCCGACGAGCGGGTTCGCGCTCAGCCCGGAGAAGCCGTCGGAGCCGCCGCACTTGGTCCCGAGCACCAGCGCCGAGAGCGGGAGCGGCTCGCGCACGTCGTGCGCCATCACGTCGAGCAGCCGCTCGATCGCCGCTAGCCCGGCTTCCTCCTCGTCGGTCACGCTCTGCGCATCGAACGCGGCCACGCGCTCGGGCGGAAGCGCCGCGAGCTCCGCGCGCAGCGCATCGAGGCGGTTGTTCTCGCAGCCGAGGCCGAGCAGGAGCACGCCGCCCGCGTTCGGGTTGCGCGCCAGCCCGGCGAGGATGCGACGCGTGCGCGCGAGGTCGTCGCCGAGCTGGCTGCAGCCGAAGGGATGCGGGAAGGCGTGCACGCCATCGGCGCGGCCGTCGAGGCGCGGGCGGACGAGCGTCGCGAGGCGCGTGGCGAGCGCGTTCACGCACCCCACGCTGGGGATGATCCAGAGCTCGTTGCGGGTCGCCGCACGCCCGTCGGCGCGACGGTAGCCGCGCCAGGCATCGGGGCGATCGGCGATCGGCGGGAGCGCGGGCGCGCCGGCGAACGGCGGCAGCGTCCCCTCCTCGAGCATCGTGGCCAGGTTGTGCACGTGCACGTGCATCCCGGCGGCGATGTCGTGCGTCGCACGCCCGATCGGTGCCCCGAACTTGTGCACCACGCCGCCGGCCGCGACGTCGCGGATGGCGACCTTGTGCCCCAGCGGGATCGGCTCGCGGACCAGCACGGCGCCGTCGTCACCGCCGACGACCATGCCGGGGACGAGCGGCGCGAGCGCCACCACCACGTCGTCGCGCGCGTCGATGCGCAGCACGCGCGGCTCAGCCATCGACGTCCGCCGCGCTGGCGAGCGCGGTGCCGTTGACGGTCACGTTGTCGAGCGCGAGGGCGCGCACGTGCCGGATCTCGGCCGCGGTGCGTGCGCGCGCCACCGTGAAGTCGCCGAGCCGCACCGCCGAGAGCGGCGCGCCGGCGGCGCCCACCGCCGCCACGGCGAGCTGCGCCTCGTCGCAGCGCACCCCGCGCACGTGGAAGTCGTGGAAGCGCGGCGGCCGGTTCCCGCCGCGATAGCCGTGGTACGCGGTGGTGAAGTGCACGAGCGTGGTCGCGCTGGCCACCGTCACGTCGCGCACGCGCACGTGCGACACCTCGCCCCCGCGGTCGAGGTTCCCCTTGAAGTAGAGCGCCGAGCCGACCGTCCCCATCGTGCAGCGCGCCACGTGCACGTGGCGCACGCCGCCCGACATCTCGCTCCCGATCGCGATGCCGTTGTGCGCCCGCGGCATCGCGCAGTCGCGCACCACCACCCCCTCGGTGGCGCGCCCCACGCGCCACGCATCGGCGTCGCGCCCGCTCTTGATCGCGATCGCGTCGTCGCCCGTCTCGAAGGTGCAGCGCTCGATGAGCACGTCGGTGCACGAGTCGGGGTCGACGCCGTCGTTGTTGAGCCGCGGCGAGCGGACCGTGACCCCGCGCACCAGCACGTTGCGGCAGTAGGTCGGGTGCAGCACCCAGAACGGCGAGTCGGTGACGGTGATCCCCTCGATCGTCACCCCGTCGCAGTTGACGAACTGCACGAAGTCGGGGCGGAGCATGCGCCCGGCGCCGAAGACGCGCTCGCGCACCGGCGTCCCCTCGGCCCCCATGCGGCGCAGCGCCTGCTGCGCGGGTCCCTGGGCGTCACGCCACGGGCCGAACACCGCGCCGGCGGCCCCGTCGATCGTCCCCGCGCCGGTGATCGCCACGTCGCGCGCATCGATGGCGTAGATGAACGGCGAGTAGTTCCAGCACTCCGTCCCCTCCCAGCGCGTGAAGACGACCGGGAGGTAGAGGGCGGGATCGGGAGTGAAGCGGAGCGTCGCCCCCGCCTCGAGGTGGAGCGCCGTCCCGCTCCGCAGCACGATCGGCCCGTCGCTGCGCCACGTCCCGGGGCCGAGCGCCACGCGCCCGCCGCCCTGCGACGCCGCGGCATCGAGCGCCGCCTGGATCCCGCGTCGCGCATCCGCGCCTTCACCCGACCGCGCGCCATGCGCCTCGGCCCGGACCGTGCGCGAGGCGATCGTGGCGCCGCGCACACGCGCCGCGATCGCGTCCTCGCTCCAGCGCGCGTCGGATGCGGGCACGATCGCGCTCCCCGTGCCGCCGCGCGTGCGCGGCGCACAGCCGGCGAGCGCGCCGGCCGTCAGCAGCGCCCCCTGCACGAGGAAGTCGCGACGCGTCGGCACCCGGTGCGTCATCGCTCAGCGCCCGCCCGTGGCCCGCGGTGCGCGCGCGCCGCTCCGCGACGACTCGGCCGCGGCCTTCGCGCGATAGAACGTCGCCAGCGTGTCGAAGGCCAGCTTGCGCGTCCCCGTCTCGCTGATCAGCCCCTTGCGGTTCCAGTACTCCTGGAAGCGCCCGTGATAGCGGCGCGGCGAGCGGAAGTCCTTCAGGATCCACGGCGACATCCCGCGCAGCCACGGCACGCCGTCGGCCATCTTCACCGTCTCGGCGTAGAACCACGCCTGGTGCTCCTCGGTCCACCGGTCGCGCCGGTCGCCATGATGGCCGGCCTTCGCGTCGGCGCCGAACTCGCTCAGGATGAGCGGCTTGGTGTACGGCGTCGTCCAGCGCGTGCGATGGATCGAGTCGGGCGGGAAGGGGCCGTACCAGCCGACGTACGTGTTGTACGCGAGCAGGTCGAGCACCTCGCCGAGCGGATCGTCGATCCGGATCTCCAGCGGATCCTTCGTCTCCGCCGACCGGTTGAGTGCCGCCGAGACGAGGCGCGTCGGGTCCTGCGTGCGCGCGTCCTGCACGAGCGTGCGCAGGAAGGCGTTGCGTGCCTCGTTGATCGGCGTCTCGTTGGCCACGCTCCAGACGATCACCGACGCGCGGTTGTAGTCGCGCTCGATGTTCGCCGCCTGCATCCGCCGCGCGGTGGCGAGCGTGACCGGGTTCGTGTACTGGATGTCGTTCTGGTAGACCGGGATCTCGCTCCAGACGAGCAGGCCGAGCGAGTCGGCGAGCTGCGTCATGCGCTCGGTGTGCGGGTAGTGGGCGAGCCGCACGAAGTTGCAGCCGAGCGCCTTCGCCTCCACCAGGAGCCGGCGTGCCGCCGCCTCGTCGATCGCGCGGCCGCCCTCGTCCGCGCGCGCGCCGATCGCCTCCTCGTGGAGCGAGATGCCGCGCAGGTAGATCGAGCGCCCGTTGAGCAGGATCTCCGCGCCGCGCGTGGCGATCGTGCGGAAGCCGACCTGCTCGCGCACCGTGTCGGCGCCGGCGATGGTCGTCATCGCGTAGCGGACGGGCGTCTCGGGCGACCAGCGCACGAGCCCCTTCGGCCGCACGCTGAAGGTGGCGGTGCCCGTCGAGTCGGGCGTGACCGTGACGGCGATGCCGAGCCCCGCGAGCGTCACGCGCACCGGCGTGGTGCCGCGCGCCGGGCCGTCGAGCACGACGCGCCCCTCGATCCGCTCGCCCTGCGGCGTCTCGCGCAGCGCCGCGTGCGACAGGCGCACGTAGGTGGTCGGCACCGAGACGAGCCAGACCGGGCGCGTCAGCCCGCCGTACAGGAACCAGTCGGCGTCCGAGACGGGCACGCCGTCGGCGAGGCGCCGCGAGTTCACCCCCACCACCAGCGAGTTGTCGCCGCGGAGCTTCCCCGTCACCTCGACGGCGAACGGCGTGAAGCCCCCCTCGTGCACGGCGAGCTTCTCGCCGTTCACGTAGACGTGCGACAGGTAGTTCGCCCCTTCGAAGTAGAGGAAGTGCCGCCGTCCCGCGGTGTCGGTCGGCGCGGCCACGCGCCGCCGGTACCAGCCGAGTCCCTCGTACCAGAAGAGGCGCTCGCGCTGCGTGTTCCAGTCGCCGGGGACGCGGAGCGTCATCGCGTCGTCCCAGCTGTACTCCACGAGCTGGTCGCCGCGCACCTGCCGCTCGTCTCGAGGAATCGCATAGCGCGCCTGCGCGGTGCGCCGCAGTCCGCGATCGACCGGATCGACGATGAAGCGCCACTCGCCGTCGAGCGACGTGCGCCGCCGGGCATCGAGCGCGCCGGGAAGCGGCGCGAGCCCCTGCGTCACGTGGCGCACGGCGTCGGGCGCCGCGTTCGACATGCGCTCCTGTGCCCCCAGTGCCGGCGCGGTCACGCACGCGACCACGCCGAGCATCGTCGCCGTGCGCCCGACGGTCCGGCGCGGCACGCGCGTCACGAGGTGGTGCAGGTGCTGCACCGCGAGCTGCTCACCCATGGTCCACGCTCCGCGAGACGGCCTCCCAGAGGCCGTACAGGTAGGTCGCGCCGAGGGCGCGATCGTGCAGGCCGTAGCCGGGGCGCCCGGTCTCGTCCCAGATCATCCGGCCATGGTCCGGGCGCATCGGCCCGTCGAAGCCCGTGTCGTGCAGCGCGCGCAGCACCGCGTACATGTCCACGCTGCCGTACGCGGTCGGATGCGCGCTCTCGTGGAAGACGCGCGGCGCCGTGACCTTGACGTTGCGGCAGTGCGCGAAATGGATGCGCCCCGCCACGCGACGCACCATCGCCGGGAGCGCGTCCGCATGCGCGGCGCCCAGCGAGCCGGTGCAGAAGGTGATCCCGTTGTGCGGATCGTCCACGAGCCGCGTGAGCCGCACCAGCGCGTCGCCGTCGGTGATGATCCGCGGCAGCCCGAAGATCGGCCAGGGCGGATCGTCCGGGTGCATCGCGAGCTTCACGCCGACGCGCGCCGCCACCGGCACCACGCGCTCGAGGAAGTACGCGAGGTGCTCCCACAGCTGCTCGGCCGACACGGCGCGCCAGGCCTGCAGCAGCGCGCCCAGGGCGCGGGCATCGTACGCCGCCCCCCAGCCCGGCAGGTCGCCCGTCCCGCGCGCGAGATCGATCGCCGCCAGCGCCGCGTCGTCGTAGGCGAGCGCCAGCGCGCCGTCGTCGTCCACGCGTGCGAGCTCGGTGCGCGTCCAGTCGAAGACGGGCATGAAGTTGTAGCAGACCACGGGGACCCCTTCCGAACCGACCGCCTCGAGCGACGCGCACCAGGCGTCGATCAGTGCATCGCGTGCCGGGCGCCCGAGCTTGATGTCCTCGTGCACCGGGATGCTCTCGATCACGCCGAGCGACAGGCCGTGCCGCTCGACCGTGTCGCGCAGCCGCGCCACGCGGTCGCGCGGCCACGCCGCGCCCGGCGGCAGGTCGTGCAGCGAGCTCACGATGGCCCGCATGCCCGGGATCTGGCGGATGTGCGCGAGGCGCACCGGGTCGCCCTCGCCGAACCAGCGGAAGCCGAGCCTCATGCCGCCTCCGCCGGGCGATCGAAGCGATACGCGCGCCGCGGCAGCTCGTACGCGAGCAGCCGCGCCATCGTGATCGCGTCGTCGAGGCCGACCTGGTGGCGCGCCACCAGCGAACCGAGCCAGCTCGCGTCGATGCGACGCGCGAGGTCGTGGCGCGCGGGGATCGAGCAGAAGGCGCGCGTGTCGTCGGTGAAGCCGACGGTGTTGTGGATCCCGGCCGTCTCGCTCGTGCGGCGGCGGAAGCGCAGCATCCCCTCGGGCGAGTCGTGGAACCACCACGGCGCCCCGAGGCGCATCGCCGGCCAGTGGCCGGCGAGCGGCGCCAGCTCGCGCGCGTACGCCGTCTCGTCGAGCGTGAAGACGACGAGCGTGAGCCGCGGGTCGTTGCCGAACGCCTGCAGCAACGGGAGGAGGTTGCGCGTGTACTCGGTCGCGACCGGGATGTCGGCCCCCGCATCCATGCCGAAGCGCCCGAGCACGAGCGGGTTCGTGTCGCGCAGCGCGCCGGGATGGAGCTGCATCACCAGCCCGTCGTCGAGCGACAGGCGCGCCATGTCCATGAGGAAGTGCGCCGCGAAGCGCGCCTCGTCCTCGAGCGTCGCGGTGCCCGCCAGCGCCGCCTCGAAGCAGCGCGACAGCTCGGCCGGCGCGAGCCACCCGGTCGCCGGCGTCACCACCGCATGGTCGGTGGCCGTCGCCCCGTGCGCGAGGAAGAAGCGGCGCCGCGCCGCGAGTGCCTCGAGGAAGGCGTCGTACCGGCGCAGCGGCATCCCGGCGATCGCCTCCAGCGCCGCGTGGTGCGTGCGCCACTCCGGCCGGCCGATGCGCATCACCGCATCGGGACGGAAGGTGGGGACCACGCGCCCCGGCCACCGGCTCGCCTGCAGCGCCGCGTGGTGCGCGAGCGAATCGGTGGCGGCGTCGGTCGTCGCCAGCACCTCGATGCCGAAACGCTCGAAGAGCGCGCGCGGACGGAACGCCGGATCGGCGAGGCGCTCGCCGATCGCCTCGTAGACGTGGTCCGCCGTCTCCGCCGAGAGGCGCACCGGCACCTGCAGCGTCTCGGCCAGCACGTGGTCGAGCCACGCCCCCGTGGGCGTGCCGATAAAGAGGTGCACGTGGGCCGCGAAGCGCCGCCACGCCGTGCGCGGATCGCGCTCGAACGGCGTGCCGTCACGCGTGGGGACGCCGAGCGACTCGATCGGCACCCCCTGCGAGTACAGCATGCGGTGGATGTAGTGATCCGGCACGACGATCAGCGACGTCGCGTCGGTGAACGGCACGTCGTCGGCCAGCAGCCGCGGCTCCACGTGCCCGTGCGGCGAGACGATCGGCAACGGCGCCGTGACCTCGAGGATCGCGCGCGCCGCACGGCGCGTCGCCGGCTCCGGATCGAGGAAGCGATCGGGGTGCAGCACCAGCGGGGCATGCTGCACGGGGAGCGTCGTCATGCGGTCGTGCCTCCCGCGCGCAGGCGCGGCGCGAGCAGGATGCGCACCGCGGCCCACGCCAGCACGTAGGCGAGGCCGCAGGTGAGGAAGAGCGGGGTGTAGTCGCCGCCGGTGGCCTCGAGCACGCGGCCGGTGGCGCGCTGGAAGGCGACGCCACCGAGCGCTCCCGCGAAGCCACCGAGCCCCACGAGCGTGCCGAGCGAACGCGCCGGCACCACGTCGCTCGCGAGCGTGAAGAGATTCGCCGACCACCCCTGATGTGCCGCCGCGGCCAGCGCCACCAGCGCCACCGCCCCCCACTGCGAGTCGACGCCAGACGCGCCGAGCAGCGGCACCGTCAGCAGCGCCATCGCCAGCAGCGCCACGAGGCGCGCACGCAGCGGCGCCATGCCGCGCGCGATGAGGCGGCTCGACAGCCAGCCACCACCGACCGACCCCACGTCGGCCATCGTGTAGACCGCCACCAGCGGGAGCGCGAGCGCGGTGAGCGTCACGCCGTGCCGCGCATCGAGGAACTTCGGCAGCCAGTAGAGATGGAACCACCAGACCGGATCGGTGAGCGCCTTGCCGATCGCGAACGCCCACGCCTCGCGCCGCACGAGCAGCGCGCGCCACCCGGCGCGCGGCGCCTCCGTCGCCCCGACATCACCCGAGCGTGCCGCATCTTCGGTGATCAGCGCCAGCTCGGCCGCGTTCACGCCGGGGTGCGCACCGGGCGCGCGATAGGTGCGCCACCACGCCGCGAGCCAGAGGAAGCCGAGCGCCCCGGTGACGACGAACGCCGCACGCCAGCCGTAGGCGAGCGCGATCGGCGGCACGAGGAGCGGCGTGAGCACCGCCCCCACGTTCGAGCCGGCGTTGAAGATTCCGGTCGCCAGCGCCCGCTCGCGCTGCGGGAACCACTCGGCCACGACCTTGATCGCCGACGGGAAGTGCCCCGATTCGCCGAG
The DNA here is from genome assembly GCA_025453855.1 of Gemmatimonadaceae bacterium. Lineage (GTDB taxonomy): Bacteria > Gemmatimonadota > Gemmatimonadetes > Gemmatimonadales > Gemmatimonadaceae > JALOPO01. Next base: position 3,268 of record JALOPO010000021.1, on the reverse strand, counting down.
GCCGAGGCCGAAGCGCGCCACCGAGAAGCCGAACGGCGTGCGCGCGAGCGCATGCGCCATCGCCGCCGCGCTCCACGTCGTGATCGCCGCCGCGAAGCCGCGTCGCACGCCGATCGCGTCGATCAGGCGCCCGATGCCGAGGAAGCCGAGCGCGTACGCGATCGTGAACCACGAGACGATGTCGCCGTAGTCGGCCTCGCTCCACCCGATGTCGCGCTGCAGCACCGGCGCCAGGATGCCGAGCGTCTGGCGGTCGACGTAATTGATCACCGTCGCCGCGAACAGCAGCGCGCAGACGCGCCACCGCACGCGCGTCGCGCGACCGCCCGCTGCCGGCGGCGTGCCGGCCGGCACGCCGGCCCGCGCGCCCCCGTCGGTCACGCCGTCGCGCGGCGTCACCGCCGGAGCACCGGTCCGTGGTTCAAGTCGCGTCGCCATCGTCAGCGCCCCTGCCGCGCACGCATCGCCTGCTCCACCTCGGCCACCGTCACGCGATTGAAGTCGCCGGGCACGGTGAGCTTGAGCGCGCCGGTCGCGGCCGCGAAGTCGATCGCCGCCTGCGGCGCCATGCCGGCGTCGATCGCATGCAGCAGCCCCGCCACGAAGGCATCGCCGCCCCCCACGCGATCGGTCACCTGCACGTCCCACGACGGGCTCGCATGCCACGCCGCGCCACGGGCGGCGAGCCACCCCGCCTGCCAGTGGTGCCGGCTCGCCGAGACGACGTCGCGCGTGGTCACCGCCACCGCGTGCGCGCCGTGCCGGGCCTGCACCGCCCGCGCGATCGTCGCCGCATCCGCCTCGTCGGCTCCGATGCCGAGCATCGCGCGGATCGCGTGGACGTTGGCCACCAGCAGCGCCACGTCGTCCACCAGCGGCACGAGCACCGGTTGCGGGTCGCGCCCCGCCCAGAGCGCCGGACGCCAGTTCAGGTCGACGCTCGTGCGCACCCCCAGCCGCCGCGCGGTCGCCACCGCCTGGCGCAACGTCGACAGGCACGTCTCGCCGAGTGCCGCGGTGATCCCGGAGACGTGCAGCCATGTCGCCCCGTCGAGCACCGCCTCCCACGCCACGTCGTCGGGGGCGAGGGCGCGGATCGCCGCGTGTTCGCGATCGTAGACGACGCGCATCGGGCGGCAGTCGCTCCCGCCCTCCACGTAGTAGGTGCCGAGGCGCCCCTCGCGGCGCACGACGTGCCGCGTGTCGAGCCCCTCGGCGCGCAGCGCCGCGATCGCGGCATCGCCGAGCACCGAGGGCGGGAGCGCGGTCACGAACGTCGCGGGATGGCCGAGCTGCGCGTAGCCGACCGCCACGTTCGCCTCGCTCCCGCCGAAGTTCGTGCGCAGCACCGGCGACTGCAGGAGTCGCTCACCGGCCGGTGGCGAGAAGCGGAGCATCAGCTCCCCGAACGCCACCAGCCCCGTGCTCATGCGCGATCCTCGCGATTGCCGGCGTTGTCGTGCGTCGCGCGGGCGACCACCGCATCGCGCTGCGCCGCACAGCGACGGGCGCGCGCCGTGAGCTCGTCCCACGCACCGTCGCGCACGAGCGCCGACGACACGAGCGCGCTCCCGAGGCCGACCGCCACCGCCCCCGCGCCGAGCCACGCGCCGACGTCGTCGATCGCGATGCCGCCCGTGGGGACGATGCGCAGCGACGGCATCGGCGCGAGCAGGTCCCTGAGATAGGTCGGCCCCAACCCACCCGCCGGGAAGAGCTTCACCAGCGGTGCGCGCTGCTGCGCCGCGAAGCACTCCGTCGGCGAGAAGGCGCCCGGAATCACCGGCACGCCGTGCGCGGCACCCGCCGCGAGCACCGCGCCATCGCTCACCGGCGAGACGAGGAACGACGCTCCCGCCCGGATCGCGCGCTGCGCCGCGTCGGCGTCGAGCACCGACCCGGCACCGATCAGCCAGGGCGCTTCCACCGGCGACGCGTCGCGCAGCGCCGAGATCGCCGCCTCGGCGCCCGGCGTGGTGAGCGTCACCTCGAGCGTGCGTACGCCACCCGCCGCCAGCGCCTGCGCGCAGTCGACGAGCGATCGCGCGTCGTCGAGGCGGAGCACCGCGAGGATCGCGTTCGCGACCAGCGCCTCCACCACCTGCGCGCTCGTGCGTGGCATCCGCAGCACCGGCGTCATGCGACCGCCTCCAGCCCGTCGCCGTCGCCACCCGCCACGCGCGTCACCACCGCGTGCGCGCCGTCGCGCTCGATCGCCAGGAGGAGCGTGGCGACCAGCGACGCGAAGGCGTCGGGCGACGGGAGCGCCTCGCCCCACACCGACGCGTCGCCGAGCAGCGCACGCGCGGTGGCGGTCATCCCGTCGCGGTCGCCGGTGGCGACCATCGCCAGGCGTCGCGCCGCCGTCGTGGAGGCGGGGTCGGCGCCGTCGGTGCCGCCACGACGCAGGCGCGCCCAGTGCGCGGCGAGGCCGAGCGCGAGCACGAGCGGCGTGCGCCCGCGCGCGAGCTGCGCCTGCAGCGCCGGCGCGATACGGACGCGGAGCTTGAGCCCCTGGTTCTGCACGATCACCGCCCACGCATGCGCCAGCGACGGATTGGCGAAGCGATCACGCACCGCCGACGCGAAGCGGCGCGCGTCGGCGGAGGGCACGAGCGTGAGCGTCGGCACGAGCTCGTCGTCGAGCAGCCGGCCAAGGAGCGCCGCCACGCGCGCGTCGGCCATCGCCTGCGCCACCGTGGCGTGGCCGAGGAGGAGCGCGAGCGGCGCGAGCGTCGTGTGCGCCCCGTTGAGCAGTCGCAGCTTGCGCTCGCGCGCACCGGCGATCGACGGCGCGAAGAGCACCGCCTCCGGCGACGCCGCGTCGATGGGAAGCGCATCGCGCAGCACACCGCCCAGAACGCGAACGGTTCGGTGATCGTCGGCAGCGCATCGCGATAGCCGAGGCGTATGGCCAGCGCGCCCTGCTCGGCCGGTGCCGGCGTGCCCGTGGTGATGCGATCGACGAGCGAGCTGCAGCAGGTGACGTGTCGGTCGAGCCAGCGGCGGAAGGCGTCGGCGCGCGGGAAGTGCGATGCCGTTTCGTGCAGCATCGCGCGGAGCACCGCACCGTTGTCGTCGACGAGTTCGGTGGGGATGGCGACGAGGGGCGGTGCATCGTCGCCGAGCGCGGCGAAGCGGGCATGCAGCAGCGCCGTCACCTTGCCCGCGAATGCCACCGGCGCGTGTCCGTCGGCGTGCTGCGCGGCGGCCTGCGCATCGCGCTCGTCGAGGCGGAAGGCGCCCTCGGTCACGTTGCTGGTGATCG
>JALOPO010000362.1 GCA_025453855.1 Gemmatimonadaceae bacterium | reverse complement strand
CCCCGCACCGTGTTGCCGTCGCGGGCCACGACGCGCACGTGCAGCACGTCGCCGGGCTTCACGCCGAGGGCGCCGAGCGAGAGCGTCGCCCCGACCGCGACCGAGGGGCCGAGGGCGCCCGTGCGCACGCCGAGCACCCCGGTCTTGGCCGCGAACTGCTCGCCGCCGCCGGTCGTGAGGATGTACTCGACCCGCGCCTCGCGCAGACCGATGTCGTCGCGCGCGGTGCCGCGGATCGGGATCGCGGCGAGCGTGTCGCGCGTGACGATGTCGGCGGCCGGTACCTCGAGCGCGACCTCGGGGATGCTGTCGGGGCGCGCGGCGATCGTCACCCAGCGGTCGGCCACGCCGTCGGCGACACGCACCGCCACCGGCGCGGTGCCGACGCGCACGGTCGCGCGCCAGCCGGTCCCGTCGGCATCGAGCGCGACGCGCCCGCCCGCCGTGGTGTCGCCCGCCTCGCGCACCGTGATCGCGACACGCGCCGCCTCGCCCGGCGCGCTGAGGACGAGCAGCGTCCCCTCGATCGCCTCGTGCACGCTGCCGTCGAGCGGGATCGGTCGCGACGCCGCACCGGTGTACGCCGGCGGGACGAGCCGCGCCGCGATGGCGAGCGCCCCCGGTGCCCGCGCGCCTGCCGCTGCGGGACGCACCGCGCCGCGCAGGATCACCGCCGCCGCCTCGGGATGCGGGCGCCACGGCATGAGCGCCACCACGAAGGCGGCGACGCTCGCGACGAACAGCGCCGCGGCCCGCAGCAGCCGCGCCCGGGCGCGCGGCTGCACCGCCGCCATCCACGGGACCGCCCGCACCACCGGCTCGAGGCGCGCCGCGACCGCCGCGTCCGCGTCGGCGATGGTCACCAGCGTGTACTGGAGCCGCGGCTCCAACCGCTCGGCCCAGAGCGCGGCATCGATGGGCGTCACGCGCGTCCGCGCCCCGCGGAGCCACGGCAGCGCGACGGCGATCGCACTGGTGATCATCGCGACCACCACGAGCCCGCCGCGGGTCGGCACGCCGAGCACCACGTGCGAGATCGCGAGCGACGCGACCGGGAGCAGCGCCCACGCCAGCGCCACCGCGACGAGCTGCAGCACGCGGGCGCGCCCGAGCGTCGACGCCAGCGCGGCGAGCTGCGCGCGAGTGGTGCGCTCAGGCATCGCGCGTCACCGGCACGGGGGCCGCGAGCCGGCCACGGAGCAGCGGTTCGAGCGCCGCCAGCACGACCGCGGCCCCCACCAGCCACGGGGCCCACGACGAGCGCTGCTCGTGCGTGAGCGCCGCCCGCACGCCCCCGGGCAACGGCGCCGGCGCGGCGGCCAGCGCGGCGAGCGTCGCGTCGTCGAGCGTCGGCGCGGCGAGATCGCAGGGGCGCACGAGCATCGCGATCGCGTGGCGCGCCTCGACGGTGAGGGCCACGTCGCCCGCCGCCGGCAACCCGATGCCGACGACGCGCTCGCACCGGCCGGTCGCCGTGCGACGCTCCACCGCCGCGACGGCGCCGTCGCGCCAGTGCGCGATCGCGACATCGCCGGCCCGCGGTACCATCGGGAGTCGCGCGAGCGGCGCGACCCACGCGCTCCCGTCGGCGAGGCGCACGCCGTCGAGCACGGGGCGCGCATCACCGGGCGCCGGCGCCCACCGGACGACCGTCGTCGCGTCATCCCTGTCGGGAGCGGCGGTGCGCACCACGCGCACCCGCGCACCGCCGGGTTGCGCCGCGAGGAGCACGAGCGCGGCCCCGACCGGATCGTCGGCATCGGCGTCGACGCGCACCGGCGCACGCACGCTGTCGCCGGTTGCGACCGCCCCAGCGGCGCGCACGGTGCGGAGCGGGAACGGGAGCAGGGCGCGGATCGTCGGCGTCCCGGCATCGACGACGGTCGTCGCCCACGGCGAGACCACCGTCACCGCGAGCGAATCGGCGCTGCGCGCGAGCGAATCGCGGAGCCGCGCGAGGAGCACCAGCGCCCCGCCCAGTCGCGCCTGTGCGGTCGGGCGCCAGGGGCCGGCCGCGCGCATCACCTCCGCCGGCAGCGCGCGCCCCCCCGTGTCGGCGACGAGCACGAGGTCGCGGGGGTCGAGCGCACGGAGCACCGAATCGGCGACCGGCGCCGCGAGCGTCGCGTCGAGCACGACCACCTGTCGCACTGCGGTGCGGCCGCCGTCGGGAACGGGCTGCGCCGCGCCGGCGCCGAGGAGCGCGAGGACGAGCAGGCGCAGCGCGAGCAGCCACGGATCGCGCGGGCGGCGGGTGAGCGTGCGGGCGTCGAACTCGCCCGCCGGCAGGAAGCGCGTCGTCGCGATCGGCACCGCGGTGGGGCGCCGGCGCGCGAACAGATGCGCGACGACGGTCGCACCGATCGCCACGCCGGCGGCGGCGACGAGCGCGGGGGCGAGCCACGTCATGCGCGCGCCCCCGGCATCACGTCGCGACCGGCCGCGAGGCGGCGCACCCAATTGGCCGGCGGCTGCGTGTCGTCGACCTCGAGATAGCGCGCCCCGGTGCGCTGCCACGCGGCGCGCATGCGCGCGCGGAACGCACCGAACGCCGCATCGTGCGCGCGCACCGTCTCGCGCCGAAGCGGCCGGCGGAGCGTCGCGTCCTCGGGGTCGACCGCGATCGCCGCATCGCCGGCGAGGGCGCGTTCCGCCGCGGCCACCACGTGGACGACGTGCAGCTCGGTCCCGTGCGCCACCAGCGTCGCGCCGGCGGCGAGCATCGCCTCGGCGTCGCCGAGCAGGTCGGAGACGAGCACCACCCGCGCCACGTCGCGCTGCGGCACGAGGAGCGGCGCGACCGGCGCGTCACCGGCCGGCGTCGTCGCGTCGAGCACGCGCATCAGCTCGCGCACCACGTCGCCGCGCCCGCGCGGCGCGAGCCGGCGCGGCGTCGACGCGTGCGCGAGCGCCATCCCCACCGGATCGGCGGCCGCCCGTGCCACCGCGGCGACGCCGATCGCGAGCTGCCGCGCCGCGCGCCACTTGTCCGCGCCGCCGGGCGGGGCCGCCATCGACGCGCTCGCATCGACCACCAGCAGCGTCGGCGAGACGCTCGACGCCGGCGCGAGGCGCACGTAGGCGCGCTCGGTG
>JALOPO010000361.1 GCA_025453855.1 Gemmatimonadaceae bacterium | reverse complement strand
GCGCGACCTGTGCGCGATCATGCTCGCCGATTCGGCGAACATCCAGGTGAAGGACGCCGAGTTCCTGGCGCGCCGCCATCGCGAGCACGCGCCACCGCTCTACGAGCCCGAGGACGCGCTGCGCGCGATGCGCCTCATGACCGGGGGGGGCGCAGGCGCCTCCTCTTCAGCGGCGACGTGGGACGCTCCGGGCTGGCGATCATCCGCGATCCGCAGCCGCCGCGCGACGCCGATGCCGACGTGGTGATCATGGAGAGCACCTACGGCAATCGCGATCACGTGCCGATCGACGACGCCCGTGCGGCGCTGGGGCGGATCGTGCGCGAGACGGCACGCCGCGGCGGCAAGGTGGTGATCCCCGCCTTCGCGGTGGGGCGCGTGCAGGAGCTCGTCTACGACCTGCATGCGCTGGCGCGCGCCGGCGAGATCCCGGCCATCGGGATCCACGTCGACAGTCCGCTGGCGACGAGCGCGACGCAGGTCTTCGAGCTGCACCCCGAGTGCTTCGATCGGACCGAAGCGCTGGTGTCGACGGTCGAGAAGCTCTTCCGCTTCGATCTCGTGCGCTACGTGCGCGACGTGGGCGAGAGCAAGGCGCTGAACGCGATGCACGGACCGCTGGTGATCATCAGCCCGAGCGGGATGTGCGAGAGCGGGCGCGTGCTGCACCATCTCGCGAACACGGTGAGCGATCCGCGCCACACGATCCTCATCGTCGGCTTCCAGGCCGAGCACACGCTCGGGCGGCGCCTGGTGGAGGGGCAGGCGACGGTGCGCATCTTCGGCGACGAGCTCCCGCTGCGCGCGCAGGTGGAGGTGCTCGACGGCTACAGCGCGCACGCCGATCGCGGCGAGCTCCAGCGCTGGCTCGACACGGTCCGTACCGGGTCGCCGCGGCTCGGCGCGGTCCACCTCGTGCATGGCGAGCGGGAGGCGCAGGAGGCGCTCGGTGCCCGGCTGCGCGCGGCGGGGTACGATGTCAGCATCCCGACACCCGGAGACCGACATGCCCTCTGACGGCGGCGCGTGACAGGCGAGAGCGGGACGACGGCGGCGCCGCGCGCGGCGGCGGCGGGGCGGATCCTCGAGGCGACGAGCCGGGCCATCACACTGCGGGGCGCGGCCGACGTGTCGTTGCAGGACGTGGCCGAGGCGGCGGGGGTGAGCAAGGCGCTCATCCACTACCACTTCCGCGACAAGGGCGAGCTCCTGGCGCGGCTCGTGGAATGGCTGCGGGCGGGCGTGGTGGCGCGACAGGACGCGGCGCTCGCCGGCGTCACCTCGGCCGCCGCGCTCGATGCGCTCTGGGCGTGGCTGGCCGACGAGCTGCAGCGCGGCGACCTGCGCGTGCTCCTCGACCTCGCGCTCGTGCAGGGGGTGGCGGTGCAGGCGGCGGTGGTGGCCACCGCGCAGGCGCGCCGCGAATCGGCGGCCGAGCTGGTGGCGCGACTGCACGTCCTGCTCGGGCTCAAGCCGCGCGTGCCGGCGTCGATGATCGCCGACACCTTCGTCGCCTTCGTGGACGGGATCGCGCTCGACAGCGTGGTGACGCCGTCGCGCAATCCGCGGATCGCCTTCGACGTCTTCTGGCTGGCGATCCTCGGGCTGGCGGACTGAGCCTCGATCCCGTTGCTTGGCCGGTGTGTCCCCTCGCACGCCGTCGCGCCTGCGCCGCCTGATCGGCGGCACCCTGCTCACGGTCCTGGTCGGCTGGCTGCTGCTGGTCGCGGGCGTCTGGTGGGCGGGGCGGACCGATGATGCGCGACCGGCGTCGGCGATCGTGGTCTTCGGCGCGGCACAGTACGCGGGGCGCCCGTCGCCGGTGCTGGAGGCGCGGCTCGAGCATGCGCTGGCGCTCCATCGCCGCGGGATCGCGCGGCGGCTGATCGTCACCGGCGGCAAGCAGGACGGCGACCTGATGAGCGAGGCCGAGGCCGCCGCGCGGTGGATGCGCCGGCGCGGCGTGCCGAGCTCGGCCATCATCACCGAAGGGGCGAGCCGGAGCACGAGCGAGCAGATGCACGCGGTGGCGCGGATCGCGCGACGCCGCGGCCTCGACACGGTGGTGCTGGTGAGCGATCCGTACCACATGCTGCGGCTGCGGATGACGGCGTGGCGCGTGGGGGTGCCGGCGGTGGGTTCGCCGACGCGATCGGGGCCGCTCGTCCCGTGGAGCGAGGCGGGGGTGCGCTACCTGCTGGCGGAGTCGCTCAAGGCGCCGGTGGCGCTGCTGCTGGAGCGGCGGGCGCGCTGAACGCGTGACAGGGCGCGCGCCGGGTCCGATCCGTCCATGGCGGGTCCGATATGGTCGCGTCTGCTAGCGCGTGACAGGCGCCCCGCGCGTCATGGCGCGGGAAACCGCTGGCGTACCCGTTGCGTCGGAGCGCGTGTGTGTGACGGATCGGGGCGGCTGCCTGCGATCTGTCGCGCGGCTCCCGCATCGGTGGCGGCTCGATGTCGTGACCGGTGACCGCACGACGCACTTTCGGGTCGGTATGCGGGTAGGGAGCAGTTCACGCGCCGGCACCCTGCCGGCGGGCGCGGCGCCTCCTCTCCCTGCGTCGCGCGGACCATCCTCCAGCAATGGAGTTCAAGGCATGCAGAAGCTTCTCGTGGGATCGGCGTTGGCGGTTGCAGCGCTCGTCGTGGCGCCGCAGGTGGAGGCGCAGTCGCGGTCGGTGGAGTTCGGCGGGGCGGCCGGCGTGGCCTTCCCGACGGGCGACCTGGGCGAAGGCGCCAACACCGGCTTCCGGATTGGTGGCCTGGCGCAGTTCCAGCCCTCGGGGTGGCCCGTGGGACTCCGCGGTGAGGTGAACTACACCAGCCTCACCGGCGAGACGATCGGCACCGGCGCCGGCCGAGTCGAGCTGGGCTCGACCAACGTGCTCGAGGCCACCGGCAACGCGATCTACAACTTCAATGCGCCCAAGGACGCCACCACGTCGTTCTACGTGATCGGTGGCGCGGGGCTCTACAACGTGAATCGTGGCGGCGACACGAACTTCGGCCTCAATGGTGGCGCCGGCGTGAACTTCAACCTCGGCGGCTTCCGCGCTTTCGCCGAGGCGCGCGCGGTGCGCTGACGGCGATCGTGCCACGCACGCGCAGCCGCACCATGGCACGCGTGCGGCGGCGGGAGCACGGCTCACGGGACGTCGACGCGCAGCTTGCGTCGGCGTCCCGTGTCGCAGGCGGTCATGCGAGCGGAGGCGGTGTGCACCACGCTCGATGAGAATTTCCTCATCCAGGTGCACGGCATCGCCACCGTGACCGTTGATCGCGCAACCGGGCGGCGTGTCGCGGGTATGCGCGTGCACGGCGCTTCGGCACGTGCATCCGCTGGCGGCGTCGCGCACGGCGGCCGCACGCGCACGAGGCACGCGGGCCGACTGCGACCACCAGCCCCCGCCCATGCGCCCCCGATCACTCGCCGCGCTCGCGCTCCTGATCGTTCCCGCACTCGTCGCCGCGCAACGCCGAC
>JALOPO010000360.1 GCA_025453855.1 Gemmatimonadaceae bacterium | reverse complement strand
GCATGACGTGAAGCTACCCGCCCCGATGCCGGGCGTTCGCGCCGGCCGCCCCGCGCCGGCTGTGGCGGAAACCCTGATCCGCGGCGCCGGTGTCGCACCGCCCAACGCGGAATCGCGAGGGTGCGTAACGACTGTGGCAGGCGTCGCCGGACGGCGCGTCGCGCCGGTGCCGTCGCCCTCGCGATCGCACGCGCACTCCACGGGATCGGTATTCCATGACGGCACGTCTTCGTCGCGCGCTCCTGCGCGGTCTCCTCGTCGCGCTTCCCGGCACCGTGTGCGCGCTCGGCGCCGCACCGGCGGTCGTGCACGCGCAGGTCGGCAACACCACCGACATCCTCACCGGGATCGTGCGTGGCCAGGACGGCAAGCCGATCGAGGGCGCGCTGGTCGAGGCGCAGTCGGTGGAGACGCAGGTCACGCGTCGGCAGCGCACCAACGCGGCCGGGAAGTACACGATCCTCTTTCCCGACGGCGGCGGCACCTACCGCGTGACGATCCGCCACATCGGCAATGCGCCGGTCACCGTCACGCTCGTCCGCAACGGCGACGACGATCGCATCGTGCGCAACTTCCAGCTCGGTGGCGCCCAGGCGCAGCAGCTGGCGGCGGTGCAGGTGCGCGCGCGACAGGGTGGCAACCAGGGCGGACCCGGTGGCGGTCCGCCGACGCCCGGCGCCAGCGAGCGCGTCACCGGTGGCGACCAGGCGACACGCCTGCCACTCGATGCCTCCGATCCCACGGCGCTCGCCGCGCTCTCGCCCGGCGTGGTGCTCACCGGTGCCGACACCTCGAGCGGCGGGAACGCGCTCTCGACCTTCTCGGTGGCGGGGCAGGGGCCCACCGGCAACAACGTGACGCTCGACGGGCTGTCGTTCGCGGCCGGCTTCGTGCCGCAGGACGCGGTGCGCGGGACGCGCGTGGTGACCAACACCTTCGACGTGGCGCGCGGCCAGTTCAGCGGCGGCCAGGTGCAGCAGACGACGCGCAGCGGGACGAACGTGATCCAGGGGTCGGCGTCGTACATCGGACGCTATCGCGACCTCACCGTCGAACAGGGCGTGACCGGCGCGTTCGGTGGCGCCTTCAACCAGAACCAGTTCGGGGCGGGGCTCGGCTTCCCCATCGTCAAGGACCGCCTCTTCTTCTTCGGCGCGCTGCAGGGGCGCCGTCGCAGCGACCTGTTCCCGTCGCTCCTCGCCGCCGACTCCGGCTCGCGCGCACGCGTGGGTGTGGCGCAGGACTCCGTGGAGCGCTTCCTCGGCCTCGTCGCGAACGCCGGCATCCCCACCGGATCGCCGGTCATCGACGACAACCGCAACGCCGACAACCTCACGGTGCTCGGCCGCGTGGACTGGGTGGCCACCGACGCGCACACGGTGACGTTCCGCGGCGACTGGCGCCTCGTCGACCAGGATCCGACGCGCATCGGTCCCACCTCGCTCCCGCAGACCGGTGGCATCTCGCGCAATCGCGGCGGCGGCGGCTTCGTCACGCTCAGCTCGCGCTTCGGCACGGGGCTGGTCAACGAGCTGCGCGCCGGGCTGCAGCTCGATCGCCGCACGAGCGAGAACTTCCTGCAGGTGCCGTTCGGCCGCGTGCAGGTGCTCTCAGACCTCCCCGACGGCTCGCAGGGGCTGAGTGCGTTGTCGTTCGGCGGCAACCCCGCCCTCTTTCCGCGCAGCGACGCCACCGTCTTCGAGGCCACCAACGAGACGTCGGCGCTCCTCGGCGAAGGGAAGCATCGCGTGAAGCTCGGCGGGCTGCTCAATCGGTCGAGCTACGAGCAGGACTTCGCCTTCAATCGTTTCGGCACCTACACCTTCAACTCGCTCGCCGACTTCGAGGCGAATCGTGCGGCGGCGTTCACGCGCACGCTCGCCTCGCCGCTGCGCACGGGCGCCACGTGGAACTCGGCGATCTACCTCGGCGACACCTGGCGGCCGAACGGCGAGCTGCAGCTCACCTTCGGCCTGCGCGCGGAGGGGTCGCGCTTCTCCGGCGCGCCGGCGCTCAACCCCGACGTCCAGCAGGCGTTCGGGCGGCGCACCGATCGCATCCCCACCGACCAGGCGCTCATGCCGCGTCTCGGCTTCAGCTTCTCGCCCGGCGCGACGCAGACGCAGGGGGGTGGCCAGCAGTTCGGGCCCTTCGGCAGCGGGCGCTTCACGATCCGCGGTGGATTCGGACTCTTCCGCGATGCGCCGAACCAGGCGCTGTTCGCGAATGCGCAGACGGCGACGGGGCTGACCGACGCCGAGCGCCAGATCTTCTGCGTGGGGCCGGCGGTGCCGGCCGCGAACTGGAGCGCGTACGCGCTCGACCCGAGTGCCATCCCGACCGGCTGCGCCGCCGGCGCGCCACCGCTGCAGCGATCGACGCTGCCGAGCGTGACGCTCTTCGACGGCGGCTACGGCAACCCGCAGGCGTGGCGCGGCTCGCTCGGCCTCTCGCGTCGCCTCTTCGGCCGCTTCTTCGGCAACATCGACCTGAGCGGCGTGCGCGGCGTGATGCAGACGAGTGTCGTCGACCTGAACCTCAACACCACGCCGCAGTTCACGCTCGCGGCCGAGGGCGGCCGGCCGATCTTCGCGCCGGCGGCGCTCATCGTGCCGGGGACGGGGGCGGTGGCGGTGCAGGGGTCGCGCGTCGACACCCGCTTCGGGCAGGTGTTCGAGATCGCCAGCAACAACCGGTCGCGTCAGTACCAGGGGACGATCAGCATCACCGGCTTCACCGGGCGCGGCGCGATCATCAACACGAGCTACACGTACTCGAACGCGCGCGACCAGAGCTCGCTCGGCTTCGGCGGCGCGGGCGGGATCTTCGCCTTCGCGACCACGGGCGCCAACCCGAACGTGCAGGAGTGGGCGCCGAGCAACTTCGACCGGCGCCACATCCTGGTGGGGACGATCACGCACCCGATCATCAACGGCGACGGCGCGCGCAACGACCGCGCCTTCATCTTCGACCCGAACGGTGCGGGTGTCGACCCGGCGCTCGCGGCGGGTGTGCAGCGCGTGATCGCGGGGGCGCCGCGCCAGGTGCGCGACTGCCTCACGAGCCAGATCGGCCGCATCGCCGCGCGCAACAGCTGCCGCGGCCCGTGGCAGCCGAGCTTCGACCTGCAGCTCAACTGGCGCCCGACCGCCTTCAACCTCGATCGTCGCCTCACCGTCTCGCTGGTGACAGTCAACCTCGTCGGGGGGCTCGACCAGCTCCTCCACGGCTCGGCCAACCTGCGTGGCTGGGGGGCGACGCTGCAGCCCGACCAGACGCTCTACTTCGTGCGCGGCTTCGACGCGGCCACGCAGCGCTACCGCTACGAGGTGAACGAGCGCTTCGGCGCGGTGCGCGGCAATGCGGTCGGGATCCGGCTGCCGTTCCAGGTCGGGATCAACATGCGCTACACGATCGGCCCCGACCAGACGCGCGACCGGCTGCGTCAGGTGTTCGGCGGCGGCGCCGGCCGCGGCGGACTCGGCGCCGGCATCGCCTCGGGCGTGGGGCGCTTCTTCCCCAACATCTACCGCCAGCTGCTCGAGGCGCGCGACAGCATCGGCTTCGACGAGAAGGTCGCTGGGCGCCTCACCACGCTCGCCGATTCGCTGCAGGTGCAGGTCGATTCGCTGGCCGAGCAGGCGCGCAAGGTCGTGGAGAAGGAAGGGAGCAATCCGGACCCCGCGGTGCTCTTCGGCGTGAAGCTGCGTCCCTTCTTCGAGAAGGGTGGCCAGATCCGCCAGGCCACGCTCAAGTCGGCCGAGGCGCTCTTCACGAAGGAGCAGTGGGCGCGCGTCCCGGCCCGCATCAAGAACCCGCAGGGCTTCGGCGGCCCCGGCGGCGGTCCGGGCGGGCCGGGCGGCGGGCGACCGCCCTTCTGATCCGCCGCGTGATCGCG
>JALOPO010000359.1 GCA_025453855.1 Gemmatimonadaceae bacterium | reverse complement strand
GCGCGGCGAGGAGCGCGGTCCAGAAGGGCTCCACGGTGCTCACGATCGCCGCGCGCACGGGGCCGAGTCGCGCGAGGCCGGCGAGGAAGGCGATGAAGGCGAGCGTCGTCGGGATCAGCGCCATGAGCGCCGCCCACGCGTAGGGCGTCGGTGCGCTGGGCAGCAGCGCGGCGCGCGCGACGAGCATGCCGAGCCAGAGGAAGACCGTCGCGCCGGCCGCGATCCAGGCGCTCGCCACCGCGGGGGCGACGCCCTGCTGCACGCGCCCCAGCCACGGGATGAGCAGCGCGTAGAGCATCGCCGCGCCGATCGCGAGCGCGACGCCGCGGATGTCGAGCGGGCCCGCGAGGGGATTGCCGACGATGATCGCCAGCCCGATGCTCGAGAGCACGACCGCGACCAGCGTGCGCGCGTCGAGCGGCTCGCTGCCGCGCACCGCGGCCAGCAGCGTGACCCAGATCGGATACGTGTAGAACAGGAAGGCGAGCGTCGCCGGCGGGATCCAGCGCAGCGCGCTGAGCGAGAGGAAGGCGATCGCCGCCTGCGCCGCGCCCCCCTGCCACATCAATCGCCGCACTGCCGGCCCGGCGCCGCGCAGCGCGCCCCAGCCGCCGGCGACGATCGCCAGCATCGCCGTCGCGAAGACGTAGCGCCAGCCGAGGAGGGTGAGCAGCGACGTGCCGTCGGCGGTGCCGCGCGCGGCGATGATGCTCGTGGTGCCGAAGCTCGCCGCCGAGACGAGGAGCCAGAGCGTGCCGGTGACGGCCCGCGAGCGCACGGCCGGCGACGCGGCGGCGGGCGCCGTCATGCGGCGCTCGCCATGGCGTGGCGGCGCGCGGCCGCGTCTCTCGCGTGCGTCAGAGCAGCGTCCCGCTGAGGAGGAGGAGCGCGAGCGAGAAGTAGATCAGCAGCCCGGTCACGTCGACCAGCGTCGCCACCAGCGGCGCGCTGGCGCTCGCCGGGTCGAGGCCGAAGCGCTTGAGGATGAACGGGAGCATCGCGCCGACGATCGTGCCGAAGGTCACCACGCCGATCAGCGACCCCGCGACCGTGAAGCCGATGAGCAGATGGTGCGGTCCGTGATCGTAGAGGCCGAGCGCCTGCCAGAGCTCCACGCGCACGAGGCCGAGCGTACCGAGGATCGTCCCGAGCAGCAACCCGCTCGGCAGCTCGCGCATCGCGACCTTCCACCAGTCGCGCAGCCGCAGCTCGCGCAGCGCCAGCGCCCGGATGAGGAGCGACGTGGCCTGCGACCCGCTGTTCCCCCCGGAGCTGATGATGAGCGGGATGAAGAGCGCGAGCACCGCGGCGCGCGCGATCTCGTGCTCGAAGTGCCCCATCGCCACCGCCGTCAGCAGCTCGCCGATGAAGAGCACCGTGAGCCACCCCGCGCGCTTGCGGAGGAGCGTGAAGAAGCCGGTCTGCATGTAGGGATCGTCGAGCGCCTCCATGCCGCCCAGCCGCTGCACGTCCTCCGTCTGCTGCTCCTGGATGATGTCGATGACGTCGTCGACGGTGACCACGCCGAGGACGCGCTGCTGCTCGTCGACGACGGGGACGGCGACGAGGTCGTACTTGGCGGTGACCTGCGCGATCTCCTCGCGCTTCGCCGTCGCCGGCACGGTGACCACCTCGCTCCACGCCAGTTCGCCGACGGTCGTCCCCTCGGCCGCCGCGAGCAGCTCGCGCAGCGAGAGCACGCCGACCACGCGCCCGTCGGCATCGGTGGCGTAGATGGTGTACATCGCCTCCTTGCGCCCGCTGCGCGCCATCGCGCGCACGCTCGCCAGCGCCTCCTCCACCCGCTGCGCCTGCGGCACGCTCACGAACTCGGTCGTCATGAGCCCGCCGGCAGTGTCCGGCTCGTAGGCGAGCAGCCGCTCCGTCTCCTGACGCGCCTCGACGGGGATCGCGCTCAGGATCTCGTCGGCGACGTCCTCCTCGAGCTCGTCGAGGACGTCGGCGCGATCGTCGGGCGTCATCGCGCTCACGAGCTGCGCCGCCTGGCGCGCGCTCATCGACTCGAGCGCCTCGCTGCGAAGCTCCTCGTCGAGGTACTCGAGCACGTCGGCCGCGCGATCGGGGCCGAGCGCGAGCAGGAGGTCCACGACCCGCTCGCGCGGGATCGCCGCCGCCACGTCGGCCAGGTCGGCCGGGTGCATCTCCTCCGTCTCTTCCGCGACCTCGTGCGGCGCCTCGTCCAGCAGCGCCATGATGTCCGGCGCGAGCAGGGCGGCGATCGGCAGGTCGTCGTCGCGACGCGGCGGGGCCATACGCGGTCGGGAACGGGGAGCGACGCTCGTGAACGGAGAACGGCCCTGCGGCGCGGGCGGACGGGTCGCGCGAACCTAGCCCGACCACGGCACCGACGATACCCCCGACGCGCCCGCGTGCGCCTCAGCCGCGTCGATCAGCGCACCGGGAGGCGGCGTTCGCTGCGGATGGCGCGCACGCGGAAGCCCGCCACCGCCACCGCGTCACGCAGCGCCGCGTCCGTGGCACGGCCGTCGTGATCGAGCGCGATGCGCCCGACCGTCACCTCGTGCCACGTGATCCCCGGCACGAGCACGAGTGCGGTCTCGATCGCCCGCACGCAGTGGACGGCGACCATGCCATCGACCTCGACCGCCATGCGCCACACCGGTGTCGTCATGCGTGCAATCTGCCCACGCGCGGAAGTCGTGACGCTCGCCGCACGAACGGACGACGGGAGGCGCCGAGTGACGCCTCCCGTCGTGCCGGCGTGCGGTCCGGCCGGCATGCCATCGTGCGGTGATGCCCGCGTGCGGTGATGCCCGCATGCGGGCCGACCTCAGGCGCCGGTGTAGCTCGCCGTGACCGTGATCGTTCCCGCGTACGCGCCGGCGGCCTGCCCGGTTCCCGGGGTGGCGGTGGCGCGGATGCGGAGGAAGACGCTCCCCGATGCCCCGGCGCTCCCCGGCAGGGTGAGCGTCACCGCGTTGTCGCCCGCGACGAGCGCCTCGTCGGTGCCGCCGGTGTTCGCGTCGACGGTGTGACGGCGGAGCTCGAAGCTGCCGACGGCGAGCGTGTTGGCGCCGCTGGCGATCGTCGACGGCACCGCGATCGTGAGCGCGAGCTCGGC
>JALOPO010000020.1 GCA_025453855.1 Gemmatimonadaceae bacterium | reverse complement strand
CGATCGACTCGGTGGGGATCCCGGCCGGCTACCGCACCGTCTTCCGCGGCGACGTGCAGAACCTGAACGAGACCAAGGGCTACGTCGGCGAGGCGCTCGTGCTGGCGGTGGTCTTCATCTACCTGATCCTCGCCTCGCTCTTCGGCTCGTTCCTGCAGCCGCTGGCGATCATGCTCTCGCTCCCGCTCTCGTTCATCGGCGTGGCCGTCGCGCTGCTGCTCACGAAGGGGAACCTGAACGTGATGACGATGATCGGGATCATCATGCTCCTCGGCCTGGTGACGAAGAACGGGATCCTCCTCGTCGACTTCGCGAACCACCGCCGCGAGCAGGGCGACGATCGCCGCACCGCGCTGCTCGCATCGGCGCGCATCCGCCTGCGCCCGATCATCATGACCACGGTGGCGATGATCGCCGGCATGCTCCCCCTCGCCTTCGCACTCGGCGCGGGGGCCGAGCAGCGCGCGCCGATGGGGCGGGCGGTGGTGGGCGGGCTGGTGACGAGCACGATCCTGACGCTCTTCGTGGTGCCGGTGGTCTACACGCTCCTCGACGACCTGGTGGGGGCGCTGCGTCGTCGCACCGGAGGTGCGCCCGCAGGCGACGCGCTCCCGGTCGCCGGGGACTGAGGGCGCACGCCGGGTCGCGCGGTGCCGCTGCACGGTGCGCAGTGACGGCACGGGTGCGCCGCGCGTGCTCCGGTGCACGTGCGCCTCGCGCCGGAGCGCGCACGACGCGTCACGGGACATCGCAATGCTTGACGTCGCGCGCGAGCGCTGCTATACCGGCAACGCGTGGGCGCGGTCGCGCCCCATTCCCGCTGGTCGCGTCCTGCCCCTTCCGTTCGGAGGCCCCTCCTCATGCCGCAGTTCGGCCCGTTCGACGACCCGGAGCTCCGCCTTCGCGGCCGCGACGACGACGAAGACGACTACTACGACTCGGACCCCATGTACGAGGAGGACGAGGAGGAGGAGGATGAGGACGAGGACGGCCCGGGCTACGCGCCGATCATGAAGCGCGAGCGCGAGTCGCTCTTCGACGATCCCGACGAGGCGTCCGTCGACGAGGAGGAGCTCGAGGAGGATCCGGGCGTCGTGATCGAGGAGGATGTGGACGAGGAGCCCGGGATGCGCGTGCCGGGCGACGAGGTGGTGGCCGAGGAGTCCCCGCTGGACGAGGAGCCCGAGCTCGACCTCGGCGGCGACGACGACATCGATCTCGATGGGCCGCCCCCGGCCCCGAAGGCGCCCAAGGTGAAGGCGCCGGCGGCCAGGGCAGCGAAGGAGGCGAAGCCCGCGGCCGTCGCAGCGGCGCCGGCGCCCGCACGTGCCGATGACGCCTCGGCGCCCGCACCGGCGGCTGCGCCCGCGCCGAAGGCGACGGCGGTTCCCAGGGCGGTCACGCCCAAGGCTCCGGCCGCGAAGACGTCGGCGACGACCGTCGCGGCGGCCCCCACGGCAGCGCCGACCAAGGCGGTGCCGGCCAAGGCGCCTGCCGCCAAGGCTCCGGCAAGCAAGGCGCCGGCAACCAAGGCGCCGGCGACGAAGACAGCCGCCAAGGCACCGGCGCCCAGGCCCGCCGCCACGAAGGCGGCTGGCAAGGGGGCGCCCGCCAAGGTGAGCAGGACCGCGGCGAAGGCGCCGGCGAAGAAGGCGGGGACGAGCGCGAAGGCACCGGCGCGCCCCGCCACGAAGGCCAAGGCACCGGCGAAGAAGGCGGCGTCGAAGGCTCCGGCGAAGCAGGCCGCGCGCCCGGTCACCAAGGCCAAGGCGCCGGCGAAGAAGGCCGCGGGCAAGGTGCCCGCGAAGAAGGCGGCACGGCCGGCGTCGAAGGGGAACAAGGCGCCCGCGAAGAAGGGCGCGAAGCGCCGCTGAGCTGCCGCCGCGTGCGCGGGCGTCGCCCTCCCGAGCGGGGGCGGCGCCCGCTGCCGTTTCCCGCCCCATATTCCCCCGCATGCCGGTACGTGATGGGACGATGTTCGCCCGTGTCGCCGTCGATGCGCTTCCCTTCGGCGTCTACCTCACCGATGCCGCGGGCATCGTGCGGCACGCGAACAGCGCGGCATCGGCCCGCCACGCGGACGTCCTCGACCTCGACATCCGCGCCCTCCTCCCGCTCGCCGACGCGGGGGACGCCTTCAGCCATGCCTTCGAGCGCCTGGCGGCAGGCGAGCCGGCGATGGTCCGCTGGGAAGGGCGCGTGGGCGGCGACGGACGCATGATCCAGCTCCACGTCGCACGCTGGCGCGACGAGGACGGCGCGTGGGGGGGCTATGTGGTCGCCACCCCCGACACGACCGACTCGCACCGCACGCGCGATGCGCTGATCGCCACGGGGCTCGCGCTGTCGACCTCGATCGACCTGGAGCGCGTCTATCGGGAGGTGGCGCTGCAGCTCCAGCGCGCGCTCCGCATCGACGCACTCGCGATCGCGGTCGCGGACGACGAGACGCTCGCGCTCTCGGCCGTCCAGCTCGCGGGGTACGACGAGGAGGCGCAGGCCGTGGAGACGCGGCTCCGCCCGGACTGGCTCGAGTGCCTCGCGGCGGGCGAGACCGTGGTCCACGCGTCGGGGAGCGGCGGCCACGAGGTCTCGGCACCGATCATCAGCGAGGAAGGCGTGCTCGGTGCCATCACGGTGCGCAGTTGGTGGCTCGAGAGTGTTCACGATGTGGAGGAGGCGCGGGGCGTGCTGCGCACCGTCGCGGCGCAGACGGCGGCGGCGATCGATCGCAGCTTCCTCGTGCGTCGCGTGGAGCAGAAGCGGCGCCTGGAGGCGATCGGCGAGGTGGCGGCCGGGGTGGCGCACGAGCTGCGCAATCCGCTCTTCGGCATCTCGAGCGCCGCGCAGCTCCTCCGCCTTCGCGCCAAGGATGACCCGGCGGTCGACCGGAACGTGACGCGCATCCTGCGCGAGGTCGAGCGACTCAACGGGATGCTCTCGTCGCTGCTGGAGTACGGGCGGCCGCAGCCGCTCGTCCTGCGCGATGGCGACCCGGATGAGCTCTGGGACGAGGTGCTCGACGCCAATCGGCAGCGCCTCGAGGAGTCCGGGCTCACGATGACAAGATCGAGACCCGATGGTGGCGTGATGGTTCGCTTCGACGGGGCGCAGTTGGGGCAGGTGCTGCTCAACATCCTCGTGAACGCCATCGATGCCGCGCCCGAGGGAAGCATGCTCACGCTCCAGAGCAGCGTCCTGCCGCATGGCGGGTGGCGCTGCCGGCTGCACAACGGCGGGCCGCCGATCCCGGCCGACGCGCTCCCGCGTGTCTTCGAGATCTTCTTCTCCCTCAAGAGCGGCGGCACCGGCATCGGGCTCGCTCTCTGCCGGCGCATCATGGAAGAGCTCGGCGGGACGATCGCGATCGAGAGCGCGCCCGACGTCGGCACCGCCGTCACGCTCACGCTCCCGCCGCTCGCGTCCTCGGCGACGGGGGGCGCGTGAGCGCCTCGGTGCTCGTGATCGATGACGAGCCGGTCGTCCGCGAGACGCTGGCCGAGTTCTTCGCCACGGTCGGCTACGACGTCGAGACGGCGGCGACGGCCGAGTCGGGACGGGCGCGCGCGGCCGCGCGCCTGCCGGACGTGGTGCTCGTCGACCTGCGACTCCCCGACGGCGACGGCCTGGCCCTGCTCGATGCCCTGCGAGCCGACGACGAGGACGTGGCGGTGATCGTGCTCACCGGTCATGCCGACGTCCCGACGGCGGTGCGCGCGATGCAGCGCGGCGCGGTGGACCTGCTGCAGAAGCCGATCGACCTGGAGGCGCTCGACGCCGCGGTGCGGCGCGCCATGGAGACGGTGCGCCTGCGCCGCGAGGTCGCGCTGCTGCGTGCCCGCGAGCGGGGCGATCACGACGCCGGCACCCTCACCGCCACGGCGCTCCAGCCGAGCTTCGAGAAGCTGGTCGAACTCGCCGCGCGCAACGACGATGCGCCGGTGCTCATCCTCGGCGAGACGGGGACCGGCAAGGGATGGGTCGCGCGCCGGATCCACGACGAGTCGCGGCGCGCCGCGCAGCCCTTCGTCGAGGTGAACGGTGCCTCGCTGAGCTCGACCTTCCTCGAGAGCGAGCTCTTCGGCCACGAACGTGGTGCCTTCACCGATGCCAAGCAGGCCAAGCGCGGACTGCTCGAGGTCGCGAGCGCGGGGAGCGTCTTTCTCGACGAGGTGGGTGAACTCTCGCTCGAAGTGCAGCCGAAGCTGCTCAAGGTGATCGAGGAGCAGCGATACCGGCGCCTTGGTGGCACGTCGGAGCTACGATCCGCGGCGCGCGTCATCTGTGCCACGCATCGTCATCTCCCCGATGCAGTGAACGCGGGGAGCTTCCGCGCCGACCTCTACTACCGGCTGCAGGTGCTCACCATCACGCTCCCGCCACTCCGTGCGCGACGCGACGCCATTCCCGCGCTCGCGGCGGGGCTGCTGCCGCGTGGCGCCACCCTCGCGGCCTCGGCCACGGAGCGGCTCATCGGCTATGCATGGCCCGGCAACATCCGCGAACTGAAGAACACCCTCTGGCGTGCCGCCATCCTGGCGGAAGGCGCTCCGATCGAGCCCATCCACCTCGGACTGCCGGTGGTCGCTGGTGCGACGAGCCAGGACGACGGCAGCATCATGACACTCGAAGCCGCGGAGCAGCGTGCCATCTCGGCGGCCCTCAAGGCGACGGGCAACAACCGATCGGCGGCGGCCGCCCTGCTGGGGATCTCGCGATCGACGCTCTACCAGAAGCTCAAGGCGGAGCCACCACGCTCGACGTCGTGACGTCGGCGACCGCCGACATCCCATCCGGCGGGCTCCGTTCTTCGTCCAGCGCGTTCGGCGCCTGCAGCGCCGCCAACATCGACCGGCCGTCGGGGAGCGCGAACCAGGTGGCGGCGATGACGCCGACCGTGAGCCCGGCGCACATGGCGGAGAGTGCCACACCCGGCCGGCCGTGCGCGAGAAACCGGTGCGCGAGGAGCCCCGCCCCCCACCCCGCACCCGCGCAGCCGAGCGGCCGCGCGACGATGCCCGCGAGCTCGCGCGCACTGAAGCCGGCGCGGCGCCCGATGTCGTGGAACATCGCGCCACCCACCACGCAGCTGCTCACGCCGAGCGCCAGCGCCACGATGACCACCCCTTCCGAGACCGTGAGCATGGCAACGGTGGCCAGCAGCGGTGCGGCCGCCAGCGCGTGGCGTCCCTGACGCGAGACCTGGTCGGTCGCGAACGCGAGCCAGCGAGCGAGCTTGACGAGCGAGGCGCCGACGGTCCCGAGGCTGAGCGCCCGGACGATCGGGATCACCGGCGTCCACTGGTCGCCCAGCACGATCGTCGCGAGCGTGGGAGCTTCGAGCGCGAGCACGACGGCCGCGCCGCACGTCATGACCAGCGGCAGCGAGAGTGTGGCGCGAAGACGCATCGCCGTGTCCGGTGATCGTGGACCCCGCAGCGCGCGACCGAGCGTCGCGATCGCGATCGCGGACAGCGGCGTGAAGACCTGTTCGCTGGGATGCAGCGTCCAGCGCTGCGCCACGTCGTAGAGACCGAGCGAGGCGGTCGGCAGTCCTGCACCGACCACGAGACGATCCGACACGCGACCAAGCTGCAGCGCGAGCTGGTTCCGGATGGCGCGACCGCTGTAGGCGCGCACGCCGGCGAGGGCACGTTCGGCGGTGTCCGCGCCATGCACGCTCGCGGGCGCGGCGGCCTTCCCCGCCCCCTCCGCCACCTGCAGGCGCCGGACGCCGAGGACGATCAGCGCCGACCGCACGCTCGCGACGCAGACATACTGCGCGACGAACGCCCAGACGCCGCCCCCCGACCAGGCGATGGCGATCGCGAGGAGCGACCCGACGAGCGTCGCGCCGACGTCGCCGGCGGCGACCGCCCGGAGCTGCACGGCACGCTGCAGGCGCGCCTCGGCGACCACACTCAGTCCCGAGAGCACAACACCGACGCCGGCCACGGCGACGAGCTCCACAAGAGGGACGCGCGGATAGACGAGCGTGCCGACACCGGCGATGGCGACCAGGAGCAGATACGCCGCCACGAGGCGACGACGGACATCGAGCGTACTCGACCGCAGCAGCTGCTCGGTCGGGGACGGATGGACGAGGATCGCCTGCAGATAGCCGAAGCCGCGCACGCTCTCGGCGAGGGAGAGGACGCTCGCCGCGATCGCCCAGATGCCGAACTCGACGGGGCTGAGCAGCCGCGCGAGCACGATGCCGGCGGCGGCGATGACGCCGAAGCGCAGCGCGTTCGCCGCGAGCTGCAGCGTCGCCCCGCGAAGAAGAGGCCCACCTCGCGCCGCACCGCTCACGGTCGACCTCGGCGATGCACCAACGCAACACACAGGGGCGTCCCGGGTGCGGCGGTGGTGCGACACCCCGATAGTCGCGACCGAGATCGCAGCTGCACGAAGCGGTGCCCATCACGCCGCGTCACCGCTCGGTGCGAGCGTGATGGCCCACGTCTGCGCACCGCCCACGGCGGGCGCGGCATGTGTCGTGCCCCTGTCGGTGGACACACGCCCGGCGAACCGACAGGTGACCCGGCACAGGGAGCATCGCGTGGTGCCCCGGATCCACGCGATGGTCTCAGCCGGAGGTGCAGGCTCCGATGGTACGTCTGGCGGTGATCGGGTGCGGGCGCATCGCGGAGCTCGTGCATCTGCCGGCACTGGTCGCGATGCCCGAGGTGCGGATCGTGGCCATCGCCGATCCCGAGCCGACGCGCCGGAACGTGGTGCAACGATTCGTTCCAGGTGCGCGAGCCTTCGCGGACGCGGAGACCCTGCTCGCCGCGTGCGACGTCGATGGCGTCGTGATCTGCGTGCCCAGCGGCGAGCACGCCACCGTGGCCGCCGCGGCCTTCACGCACGGCCGACACGTCTATCTCGAGAAGCCCATCGCCACCACGGCCGACGATGGCACGCGCGTCGAGCGAGCCTGGCAGCGCGCGCGCACGGTGGGAATGACGGGCTTCAATGTTCGCTTCCATCCCCTCATCGAATCGCTCGCGCAGCTGCTGCGCAACGGGGCGGTCGGCGAGGTGCTCGCGGTGCGCACCGTCTTCGGGAGTGCGGCGCGATCGCTGCCGCCGTGGAAGCAGCGTCGCGCCGATGGCGGCGGCGTGCTCCTCGACCTCGCCTCGCATCATGTCGACCTCGTTCCATGGCTCCTTGGCACCCAGGTGCGGTCGGTGTCGGCGGTCACGCGCTCGGTGCGCCACGAGGACGACGCCGCCGCGCTCCAGCTCGAATGTGCCGACGGCGTGGTGGCGCAGCTGCTGGTGAGCGCGGGCTCGCGCGACGAGCAGCAGGTCGAGGTGGTCGGCTCACGCGCGACGGTGCGCGTGGTGCGCGGAGCCATGCGGCAGCCGGAGCTCGTCGTCGCGACCGATGCGCACCCGCGATGGACGCGGCTGCGCCGCGCGCTCGGTGCCCTCGACCCACGGCTGCATGTCGTCGCACCATGGCGCGACCCGTCGCACGCGCGCGCGCTCGCCACGTTCGTGGCGGCGATCCGCGGCGCACCGCTCGACTATCCCACGATCGCCGATGGCCGGCGCAGCCTCGAGGTGGTCCTCGCCGCCGAGCAGTCGGCCGCGACGGGCGTGCGCGTGGCGTGCGCGCCGCCGCTCGCGGCCGAGCCGATGCCAGCCGAGCCGATGCCGGCGCGCGCGCCGGCTCCCGCCGCACCGGCGGGGGGCGCGCGATCATGAGGGTGCTCCTCGTGCACGATTACGGCACGCCGACGGGCGGTGCGGAGCTCCAGATGCTCGCGCTCCGCGACGAGCTGCGCGCGCGCGGTCATGTGGTCGCGCTGCTGACGAGCGATGCCTCGCTGCAGCCGGCGGCGATCGAGTCGGACTTCCGGTGCCGCGGCACGACCACGCGCTGGCAGGTGGTCACGCAGACGGTGAATCCGTCGGCCGTGCTCGCGATGCGGCGCGCGCTCCGCGACTTCCGGCCCGACGTGGTCCACGTGCGCATGATGCTCTGGCAGCTGTCGCCGGCGATCCTCCCGTTGCTGCGTCGCGTCCCCGCGCTCTACCAGGCGGCGACGTACAAGGCCATCTGTCCCACGGGCACCAAGCTCCTCCCCGACGGTGCGCGGTGCACCGACGCCCCCGGGCGTGCCTGCCTGCGCCACGGCTGCCTGACGCCGCGCAGCTGGGGACCGCTCATGGTGCAGCATGCGCTCTGGGAGCGCTGGCGCGGTGTCTTCCGCGCGGTGGTCGCCCTGAGCCACGGGATGCGCGTGCAGCTCGAGGCGGCGGGGCTCGCCCCCGTGCGCGTGATCCACAACGGCGTGGCGCCCCGCGAGGCGCGTCCCGCGCTGCACGGCACGCCGGTGATCGCCTACGCGGGTCGGCTCAGTCGCGAGAAGGGAGTCGGCGTGCTCCTCGACGCGATGGCGTCCCTGGTGGCGCGGCATCCGGCGCTGCAGCTGCACGTGATCGGCGACGGTCCCGACCGCGGCGCGCTCGAGGCGCAGGTGCACGCGCGTGCCCTGACCGGGCACGTCACCTTCCTCGGCCACCTGGATCGCGCGGCGATGGAACGGACGCTCGACCGCGCCTGGGTGCAGGTCGTCCCGTCGCTCTGGGCCGAGCCGTTCGGCAACGTGACGACCGAGGCGATGATGCGCGGGACCGCCGTCGTCGCGAGCGAGGTGGGTGGGCAGCGCGACATCGTCCGGCACGGCATCGACGGCCTCCTCGTTCCCCCTGGCGACGCGGCCGCGCTGGCCGCCGCGATCGAGCCGCTGCTGCGCGACCGCGAGCGCGCCGAGGCGCTCGGCCTGGCGGGTCGGGCGCGCGCGCTGGCGTCGTTCTCGCGCGGTGCGTGCACCGACCGCTTCGTGGAGCTCTACCAGGCGATCCGCGCACCGGGCACCTCGCCCGTCGTCGCGTGGCGCGAGGCGCGGGAGCCCGCATGACGCGCGTACGCATCCTGCGCGCCGCCGGCGCCGACCTGGGTGCCCCGGCCCTCTCGGTGGTGGTGGTCTCGCCCGCGCGCTTCGCCAACATCCGCACCACGGTGCGGCACCTGCAGCGCCAGACGATCCGCGATCGGCTCCAGCTCGTCCTCGTGGCGCCGACGACCACGGCGATCGACGATCATGCGCCGCACGAACTCGACGGCTTCCACGACGTGCTGCTCGTCGCCTGCGGCCCCGTCGCCGACGTGGATCGCTCCGCGGCGTGGGGACTGCTCGAGGCGGCGGCGCCGGTGTGCGGCGTGATCGAGGATCATGCCTTTCCCGAAGACGGATGGGCGAGCGCGAGCCTCGCCGCGCACGACGGGCCCTGGGTCGCCGTGGGGTCGACCATGGTGAATGCGAATCCGGTGACGGGGCTGAGCTGGGCGAACCTGCTCCTCGCCTATGGTGCGTGGACCGCGCCCACCACCGATGGCGAGCGCGACGCGCTGCCGGGGCACAACCTCACGTACAAGACGGCACCCGTGGCCGCCTTCGGCGCCGGCCTGGCCGAGCGGCTCGGGCGTGGCGGGCGACTGCTCCGCGAGCTGCGGGGTGCGGGCGGGCGCCTGTACCTCGCCGAGGCCGCGCGCGTGCACCATCTCAATCCATCGACGCTGCGCGCGACCGCGACGGTGCGCTTCCACAGCGGACGCCTGTACGGCGCGATGCGCGCGCACGACGGCGGGTGGGGGTGGGCGCGGCGCGCGCTCTACGTCCTCGGCGCGCCGCTCATCCCGTTCGTGCGCTACGCGCGGTTGCCGCGCGGCACGTTCGCCCCACGGCGCGGCATCCGGCGCCCCGTCCGCACGCGCCTCGCGGTCTGCATCGCGCTCGCGTGCGACGCGGCCGGACAGCTCGTCGGCTACCTGCGCGGGGAAGGGGCGAGTCGCGCCATCCTCTGTGCGTTCGAGCTCGATCGATTGCCGCATCTCACGGCGGCCGACCGGCGGCGCGCCGGCCACGCGCCCGCGGACGGCGGCGTCGCGCGCGCACCGGCGACACACGCGGTGCCCGCATCATGAGCGGCACGACTCGGAACGACGCGGGCGAGCCACCGACCGTCTCCGTCGTGGTGCCGACCTACGGGCGTGCCGCCATCCTCGAGCGCTGCCTGCACGCGCTCGCGGCGCAGCGGTATCCCGCCCACCGCTGGGAGGTGGTGGTGGTCGATGACGGCAGCGCGGTGCCGGTCCGGCCGTCGACGTCGCTGCCGTGCGCGCTCCGCGTGATTCGCCAGGCGAATGCCGGTCCGGCGGCCGCGCGCAACCGCGGCGCCGCCTGCGCGACGGGGACGCTCCTCGCCTTCACCGACGACGACTGCCTCCCCACGCCGCACTGGCTTTCGGCCCTCGTCGACACGCTGCGGGGGGCACCGGGCGCGCTGGTCGGCGGCCCCGTCGAGAACGTGCTGTACGACGACCCCTACGCCACCGCCACCGATGCGCTCACGCGCTTTCTCTACGACTACCACGAGCGGCGCCGGAGCGCGCACGGCTTCTACATGACCAGCAACCTCGCGCTCCGCGCCGAGAGCTTCCGCGCGGTGGGGGGCTTCGACGAGCGCTTCCGGCACGCGGCGGGCGAGGATCGCGAGTTCTCCGATCGCTGTCGGGCCGCAGGGCATCCGCTGGTCTTCGCTCCCCACGCGCTCGTGCAGCATGCGCACGCGCTCACGCTGCACGGCTTCGCGCGGCAGCACCTGCGCTACGGTCGCAGCGCGCCGCACTACCATCGCACGCGGGTGTTGCGCAGCGAGCGCGCCATCCCGGCCGAACCGCTCACGTTCTACGCCGCCATGCTCTCCGCGCCGTTCCGCCAGCGAGCCACGCACCCCGTGCGCACCGCCGCCCTCCTCGCGCTGTCGCAGCTCTGCTACGCCACCGGCTACGTCCTCGAGTCGGTGTCGGGCGAGGGAGCGTCGTGAACGTGGCGTCGTCGCCCCGCGTCGTGACCACCGCGCAGCGCGGCGAGCACGCGGTGATCGTGGGCGCGGGGCCGGCCGGGCTCACCGCGGCCTATGCGCTCGCGCAGCGGGGCGTGCGCGTGACGGTCCTCGAGGGCGACGCGGTGGTCGGGGGGATCTCGCGCACCGTCGTCGACGAGGAAGGCTACCGCTTCGACATCGGCGGGCATCGCTTCTTCACCAAGCTCCCCGCCATCCAGGCGCTCTGGGACGAGTGGCTCGGCGACGAGTTCATCGACGTGCCGCGCCTCTCGCGCATCCACTATCGTGGCCGCTACTTCGACTATCCGCTCAAGGCGTGGAACGCGCTCAGCGGATTGGGGCCGGTCGAGGCGGCACGCATCGTGGCCTCGTACGTCGCCGCGCGGAAGGTCTGGGGCATCCCGTGCACGGAGATCCGTGCCGAGTGGGCAGCGCAGCGGATCCAGGGACTGTCGCTGTTCCGGGCCATCCTGTCGGCCACGCCGCTGACGCGGCGCGACGCCGGCATCCGGACGCTCATCCACACCTTCCGCTACCCGCGCCTCGGCCCCGGGCAGATGTGGGAGGCCTGCCGCGCGCGTCTCGAGGCGCTCGGCGGGACGGTTTGCCTGGAGCACCGCGTGCGGGCCATCGAGGTCGTCGACGGGCGGGCACGGGCGGTGGTGGCGAGCACCGCGGCCGGCGAGCGACGGATCGAGGCCGATCACGTGATCAGCACGATGAGCCTGCGTGCGCTCGTCGACGCGTGCGGCGAGTCGGCACCGACCGGCGCCGCCGAGGCGGCTCGCCGCCTCGCCTATCGCGACTTCCTGGTGGTGGCGCTGGTCCTCGAAGGGCGCGCACACTTCCCCGACAACTGGATCTACGTGCACACGCCCGGGGTGCAGGTGGGGCGCGTGCAGAACTTCACCAACTGGAGCGCGGCGATGGTGCCGCACGCGGGACGCAGCTGCCTCGGTCTCGAGTACTTCTGCTTCGAGGGCGATGCGCTCTGGTCCCGCCCCGATGCGGAACTCGTCGCACTCGCCACGGCGGAGCTGGCGCAACTCGACCTCGCGCCGGGCGCGCGTGTCCTCCGTGGTCAGGTCGTGCGCATGCCGAAGGCGTATCCGGTCTACGATGCCGCGTATCGAACCCACCTCGCCGCCGTGCGGGGCTTCATCGACCCGATCCCCAACCTCCACACCATCGGACGGAACGGGATGCACAAGTACAACAACCAGGACCACTCGATGCTCACCGCGCTGCTCACCGTCGAGAACATGCACGGTGCGCGGCACGACGTCTGGGCGGTGAACACCGACTTCGAGTACCACGAGGAGCAGCGGCGCCCCGCGACCGAGCCTGCAGTCCCGGCCGCCGCGCCGCTCGGCAGCGGCGCGGCACGCGTGGCCGCGGCGTGATGCGGGTGCTGTCGCACCCGCGGCTCTCGATCATCGTCCCCGTCCACGACGCGGCAGCGCACCTGGCGCGCGCGCTGGCGGCGCTGCAGGCGAGCTCGCTCGCGCGTTCCGAGTGGGAGCTGATCGTGGTCGCCGATGGCTGTCGCGACCGCTCGGCGGCGATCGCCGCCGGGGTGGCCGATCACGTGATCGAGCTGCCGTGGCCCCCCAGGGGACCCGCCCACGCACGCAACGTCGGCGCCGCGCACGCACGGGCCCCGCTGCTCGGCTTCGTCGATGCCGACGTGTGCGTGCATCCGGACGCGCTGGCACGGATGATGGCGACGATGGCGCGCGGTGGTGCGGACGCCGTCATCGGGACGTACGACGATGCCCCCCCGGCGCCCGGCGCGGTGAGCCGGTACCGCAACCTCGCGCACGCGTTCGCGCACCGGCGTGCCGCAGGGCGCGTGAGCAGCTTCTGGGCGGGACTCGGCGCCATGTCGACGGCCCGCTTCCGCCAGCTCGGGGGCTTCGACGCGCAGCGCTATCCGACTCCGTCGATCGAGGACGTCGAGCTCGGATATCGACTCGTGCGGGCCGGCGGTACCATCATCCTCGATCCCGAGCTCCGCGGCACGCACCTCAAGGCGTGGACGCTGCGTGGCGGGATCCGGACCGACCTCCTGGCGCGCGCGACACCGTGGATGGCGCTGCTCCTCGACTCGGCGCGGCCCGACGAGGGCGCCCACCTCGGCGTCGGCCGGCACGATCGCATGACGCTCGCGCTCACCGGTGTCGCCCTCGGTGCGCCGGTGCTGGGCGCGCTGCGCGGCGCGCGCGCCGAGGGGCTCGCCGTCGCACTCACGGCCATGGCCCTCGCGATCGTGCTCGACGCCCCACTGCACCGCTTCGTGTACCGCCGCGCCGGGGCGCGCGTGGCGCTCGCGGGGATCGCCCTGCGGTTCGTGCACCAGCTCGTCTGCGCGCTCGCCGTCGCCGGTGCGGGCGCGTCCCGCCTGCGCCGGCGGCGTCCGCGCGAGGTCCACGGCACGCCGCCGCTCGAGGGCGACGGGCGCGAACGCGCCGCATGGTGACGCGACCCATCACCTCGTCGTGACGCGACGCGCACCGCTGCACCAGGCGGCGCCGGCCCGCGACGACGGGCGCTTCGCGCTCGGGCTCACGCTCGCGTGGCTGGGCATCGTCGGCGCGATCGCGCTCGGATGGCACGAGCCATGGCGTGACGAGGCGCAGGCGTGGATGCTGGCGCGCGACAGCGCCACCCTCGCGGCGCTCGCACACAACGCGCGCTACGAGGGCCACCCGCTGCTGTGGCACCTCGTGCTCTTCGCGGCGGCGCGCCTGTCGCGCTCGAATCTCGTGCTCCCGCTCGTGCACCTGCTGGTCGCCGGCACGACCGCGTATGTCGTCGCGCGCTGGGCGCCGTTCACGCGTCGACTGCGCACGGTGCTCGTCTTCGGCTACTTCCTCGCGTACGAATACGCGGTGGTGGCGCGCAGCTACGCGCTGGGTGCCGCGCTCCTGGTCGTCACCTGCGCACTCCTCTCCGGCGCGGCGTCGAGCGAGCGCGAAGCGAGGCGTCGCGGCTGGATCATCGCCGCCACGCTCGGGCTCCTTCCCTTCGCGAACGCCTTCGCGCTCGTGCTGGCCATCGTGCTGGCGGTCGTGCTCCTGGTCGAGGCGGTGCTCGGTCGCCGCCCGATCGAGGCGACCCGCACGGGATGGAGTCGCCCGCTCCCCTGGCTCGCCGCGCTCCCGCCGCGGGTGGCGTTGCGCGCCGCCGTCGGCATCGCGGCGGTGGTGACGGCGAGCGCGGTCGCCGCGACCCGCCAGATCGTGCCTCCATCCGATGCCTCCTTCACCGTCGGTCACGATGTGGCCCCCGGTCGCAGCCCGCTCCGTCACCTGATCGTGGGGAGCTGGGGCGTGCATGCCGCCTATGCCCCCGTCCCCGACCTGGCGGCGGCCGACTTCACGTGGCAGTCGAACCTGATCGCCGGTACCCTCGCGCGCGCCGACCTGCCGATCGGTCCGCGTGCGCTCGTCCACAGCACCGCGACCGGGCTGCTCCTGCTCGGCGCCGCGCTGATGTTCCGGCGCGCGCGTGTGCGGGCCGCGCTCCTGCTCTGGCTCGTCGGCACGGGCGCGTACGCCTATGTCCTCGGCGGGGTGTTCTGGGGGGGCGTCCGACACCAGGGCCATCTGTATCTCGTGCTGTTCGCGGCGACGTGGCTGGCGGCAGCGACCGTGCGCGGGGGCCCCCCTGCGCACGTCATCGCGGCCTCGACGCCCGTCGCCGACACGCCGGCCTTGGGGACGGCCCACGCCCGGCCCTTCCGGTTCTTCACGGTGGTCGCCTGGCTGCAGCTCGGCTGCGCCCTCATCCTGCTCGTCGCCGATGCGATCCTCCCCTTCAGTGGCGCACGTGGCGCCGCCGCGATCCTGCGCGCGCGCGGTGTTGCGTCGTGGCCGATCGTCGGTGCACGTCGCGACATGCTCGCCGCGCTGGCCGCCCAGCTCGACCGGCCGATCTGGTTCGTCGAGGAAGGGGGGGCGCGCACGTTCGTGGCGTGGGGCGACGTGCGGGCACGCACCCACCCCGATGCCGTGGCCGCCCGATACGCCGAATCCCGGCCGACCGTGGCGCTCCGCGTCGCGCTCGAACGCCTCGCCGCGTCGAACGGCCAGCTGCTCCTGATCCTCGATACGCCGCTCCCGCCGCCGACGCCGCCGAGCGGGATCGACGTTCGCCTGCTCGGCCGCGCGCGGGGAATGCTCGTCCGTGAGGAGTCGTACTGGCTCTACGCGCTCTGCCGGGGTCGATGCCCGTCACCATCTCGCTGAGCGCGCCCGGGGAGTACGAATTCCGCACGGTGCACACCACGAACGTTTCGTTTCCGGACACAGCAAGGCACGGCGATGTCCGGGGTGTGTTTCGCAGTGCGTTGCGAGACAACGACTTGGATGATCTGCTCGGGAGCACGATCGCTGGCACGCGTCTCGCCCTATGGTGGGTGTGCCGAAGCGAGTCCTGATCATCGAAGACGAGATGTCGATCCGCGAGTCGCTCGCGGACCTCTTTGCCAGTGAGGGCGTGGCCGTCGTGGTGGCCGCGTCGCTCGACGAAGCGAAGGAATCGCTCTTCGGCGCGGCGGAATTCGACCTCATCGTGACCGACCTGCGCCTGGGTTCCAAGCGGGATGGTGGACTGCAGGTGATGGCGGCGGCGGGACTCGTGGCACCGATGACTCCGGTGATCGTGCTCACGGCCTACCCGGACGATGACAACCGGCAGGCGTCGCTCCGACTGGGCGCCACCTATTTCCTGGAGAAGCCGGTCGACCTGAGCGTGATCGCGGGTATCGCCACCAAGCACGGTGTGCCCTCCGCGATCGAACCGGTGACGGTCGACCACGGCTGAACGGCGGGACGACGCTCCGCGTGGAGCGCGACAATTGAAGGCGTTCTTTTGTCCCCGACCGATTCCGCCAGCATCACGGCACAGGGTTGACACTAGACCACGCCAGCCGCTTCGTTGCTGGCGTCCCCGTCCGCATCGCGGCGCGTCCGCGCTGACGGACCGGCATCGCCCTGTCGCCCGACATGTCCGACTCTCCCGTCGCGCTCCTCCGCGCGCATGCTCGGCACGCCCCGTGGAACGCGCGCGGGCTGGCAGCTCACGCCACGGCGCTCGTCGACGCGGCCGGCTTCCGTCCCACGAACACGTCGGCGCGCGCGGCACCGAGTGCACGCGCGATCCGCTTCTACGTCGCCCAGAAGCTCCTCGATCGCCCGGATGGTGCCGGCACCACGGCGACCTACGGCTATCGCCACCTGCTGCAGCTGCTCGCCATCAACTGCTGCAGCTGCTCGCCATCAAGATCCGGCAGCGCGAGGGGCAGACGCTCGAGGTCATCAAGAAGGAGCTGGCCGGCGTGGGCGGCGACATGCTCGAGCGTCGCGTCGCGACCGCGCTCGCGCCGGCGCTGAGCGTGGGCGCCGACGTGGCGGTCAAGCAGGATGGCGATGCGCCCGGCGAGTGGCGCCGCATGACGGTCGCCGATGGCATCGAGCTGCACGTGCGCCGCGACGTGGGCGCCTCGCGCGACGATGCGCTGGTGGCGATGCGCGAGGCGGTGCGCGCCGCCCTCGGTCGCGCCGAGCTGCGGGGCTGACGGTGTTCATGCCGGCCGACCGCGCCGAGCAGCTCGCCACCGCCGCGGGTGACGCGCCCGCGACGCGGCGACGGCCGGTCCGCTCGCATGTCCTGCTCGATCGCGCGCTCGAGGCGCTCCCGCTCTTCCGGTTGAGCGACTCCACCGAGGAGGGTGCGCTCACCTACACCTTGCCTGACGGCGGACGGTGGCGCGTCCTCCCCGCGCCCGGCGATCGTCTGCCCGGCACGTTCGACCAGGACGTCTACATCGAGCTCCTGTACCGGTACCACGAGGCGGGGCGGCCGCGCGACGGCACGCTGAGCTTCACGCTCCACGCCTTCCTGCGCGCCATGGGGCGCCGCGTCGACGGGCGCACGTACGAGCAGCTGCGGGGCGCGCTCGCCCGTCTCGAACGGACCTCGCTCGAGAGCACGAACGCCTACTGGGATGCATCGACCGGGAACTGGGTCGACGGCTCGTTCACGCTCCTCGCCACCGCCACGGTCGACCGGCGCCGTGCCGCCGACCGCGACCAGCTCTCGCTCTTCCCGAGCGTGACCGCGGCCGAGCCAGGGGTGGCGCGCGTGACGCTCGCCCCGCTCGTGCGCGGCAACGTGGATGCCGAGCACGTCACGTCGCTGCGCCTCCCGCAGTACGGCGCGCTGCAGTCGCCGGTGGCGCGCCGGATCTACCGCCTGCTCGGCGTGCAGCAGGCCGCCGCCGGGGCCGAGAAGCGCTGGCGGATCGGCCTCGAGGCGCTCGCCGAGCTCCTCCCGCTCACGCAGCGCTATCCGAGCCACATCCTGCGCGTGGTGAAGCCGGCCAACGAGATGCTGGTCGCCGCCGGGATCGTCGTCGCGGCCGAGGAGACGCAGGACGGGCGGGCCTGGTTCATCGAGTACCGCTGGGCGTGAGCCGGCGACCGCGGTGCATCGGCCGCGGTCCGGGCCGGCGCCCGACTGGTCTCCCGGCCGGAACGTGACCCCGCCGCGTCCGCCGGCGTCGTTGCCAGAGGCGCGCACCGGCAGGAACTTGCCGAGAGGCGTCCCGGTAGAGTCTCCACCGGGACCGTCGCCGTTCCTTTCATCCCCAGGTAGGTCGAACGCCATGCAGCGCACCAGCCGAGCCGCGATCGCGGCGCTCCTCGTCTCCGTCCCCCTGGTGGCGGGTGGCGCGATCTGGCAGTCCCGCGAGCAGCGCGATGGGGCGATGCTCTTCGACCAGGTGCTGCGGCAGGTCGCGACGCGCTTCGTCGACACCGTCGACGCCTCGGGGCTCTACGAGAAGGCCGCGCGCGGCCTCGTCGCGCAGCTCAACGATCCGTACACGGTGCTCTACACGCCCAAGGAGTTCGCGGCGTTCACGCAGAGCACGAACGGTCGCTATGCCGGCGTGGGGATGCAGATCGAGGACATCCGCGGCAACGCGACGGTGGCGCGCGTCTTCCCGAACACGCCCGCGGCCGGGGCCGGCGTCGCGGAGGGTGATCGCATCCTCATGATTGACACGCTCGCGACGCGCGGCTGGAAGCTCGACCAGGTGTCGAACGCGCTGCGTGGCGAGCCCGGGACGCGCGTGAGGGTGCGCTTCGGCCGCCCCGGCGTGCCCGAGCCGATCGAGGCCACGTTCACGCGCGCGGTGATCCACATCCCGGCCGTCCCCTACGCCATGATGCTCGACGGCGGCGTGGGCTACATCCCGGTGAACGGCTTCAACGAGACGGCGTCGGACGAGGTGATCCAGAGCATCCGGCAGCTGCAGCAGAAGGGGATGAAGTCGCTCGTCCTCGACCTGCGCAACAACCCGGGCGGGATCCTCGACGAGGCGTTCGTGATGAGCAACCTCTTCCTGCCCAAGGGCAAGGAGATCCTCAGCTATCGCGGGCGCGCCGACATGAACCAGACGTTCGTGTCGCAGGAGCAGCCGCTCCTCCCCGACCTCCCGCTGGTGGTGCTCGTCGACGGCGAGAGCGCCTCGGCGTCGGAGATCGTGGCCGGCGCGCTGCAGGACCATGATCGCGCGGTGCTCGTGGGGACGACGAGCTTCGGCAAGGGGCTCGTGCAGTCGCTCTTCCGCCTCGACGGCGGCTACGCGCTCAAGATGACGACCGCCAAGTGGTTCACGCCGAGCGGGCGCAGCATCCAGCGCCCGCGCAAGATCGTGGATGGTCGTTTCGTGGAGGACGAGGCGCCGGCCGACAGCATGGAGAGCGACAGTGCGCGCAAGGCGCGCCCGGTCTTCCGCAGCGCCAGCGGCCGCACCGTCTACGGCGGCGGCGGGATCACGCCCGATCTCGTGGTGCGTCCCGACACGATCAGCACGGCCGAGCAGAAGTTCGCGCGCCAGCTGGCGCCCAAGGCGCAGGACGCGATCCAGGTGCTCGCGCAGTATGCCGAGGAGCTGCGTCCGCAGGTCCGCGGGCTCGACTTCACCGTGCAGCCGGCATGGCGTGCGGAGTACTTCAAGCGGATCAAGGCCGCCGGCGTGCCGGTGGACAGCGCGCTCTACGAATCGGCGGCGCCGTACGTGAACCGGATGCTCGGCGATCGCGTGGCGAAGGCGGCGTTCGGCGACTCGGCCGTGGCGCGCCGTCGCTTCGGCGACGACAACCAGCTGCAGCGCGCCGCGGCGCTGCTGCGCAGGAGCGGCTCGCAGCGCGAGGTCTTCAGCGCGGCGGGGATCCCGCTCCCGGGTCCGTCGGCGCAGGCGGCGCGGCGCCCGTGAGCGCCGGGCGGGGCGCGGGTCGGTAAGCCACCGGACCGCGCCGCACGACGACCGACGACAGATTTGCGGGGCCGCGCCACGAGGTGCGGCCCCGCTTCTTTTCGCCCGCCATGCCGATCACGCTCTCGTCACGTCCGTCGCACGCGTTCGCGCTCACGCTCGCCGCGCTCCTCGTCGCCGCCTGCCGCGGCGCTGCCCCCGCCGACACACCGGCGCCCGCCGCCAGCGCGAGCGCAGCGTCGCCGCGCATCGGGCGCGTGCTCGCCGCCGACTCGGGCGAGCGTCACCTGGCCAACATCCGCCAGCTCACCGACGGCGGCGAGAACGCGGAGGCGTACTTCAGCGCCGACGATCGGTGGATCACCTTCCAGAGCACGCGCGACGGCCGTGCCTGCGACCAGCAGTACGTGATGCGCACCGACGGCACCGGGCTGCGCCGCGTGAGCGACGGGCGGGGGAAGACGACCTGCGGCTGGTTTCTCCCCGGCGGCACGCGCCTCTTCTTCGCGAGCACCACGCACGCCGGCGCCGACTGCCCGCCACGTCCCGACCCGAGCAAGGGCTACGTCTGGGGCATCGACAAGTTCGACATCTACACGGTGAACCGCGACGGGAGCGACACGCGCCGCCTCACCAACTACGGCGTCTACACGGCCGAAGGCGTGCTCTCCCCCGATGGCCGTCGCATCGTCTTCACGTCGCTCAAGGACGGGGACCTCGACATCTACACGATGAACGTCGACGGGAGCGACGTGCGCCGCCTCACGACGACGCCGGGCTACGACGGCGGCCCGTGGTGGTCGCCCGACGGCACGAAGATCGTCTACCGGGCGTGGCACTACGCGGCCGGCGACACGGCCGGGCTGCGGCAGTACCGCGAGCTCCTCGCGCAGGGGATGATCCGTCCCAACCGCATGGAGCTCTTCGTCATGAACGCCGACGGGAGCGACAACCGGCAGATCACGAACCTGGGCGGCGCGAACTTCGGCCCGTCGTGGACGCGTGACGGCACGCGCATCATCTTCTCGTCGAACCACCGCAATCCGCGCAGCCGCAACTTCGACCTCTTCCTGGTCGACGTCGACGGCCGCAACCTCGAGCAGGTGACCACGAACGGCGAGTTCGACGGCTTCCCGATGTTCTCGCACGATGGCACGAAGCTCATCTGGGCCTCGAATCGCTTCGACGCCAGGCAGGGCGAGACGAACCTCTTCATCGCCGACTGGACGCGGTGACGCCGATTCCGGCTGCGCGCACCGGACGCCGCGCGGCGAAGGAGGTTGCAGTGCACCGCGCAACGGCGCCAGCACGGCGACACGGAGGACGACCGGAGCACGGAGGGTGCTGAGCCACTGCATGCGTGGCGCTCGGCGCCCCGAATGCATGCGGAGCCGATCGACAGCCGTTCCTGGATGGTCCCGCATGCACGGGAGCTCCCGCACGCGCACGCCTCCCTCCTCGGGTCGTTCTCCGCGCCTCCGTGCTGACGCGGTTGCAGTCGCCCGGCTCGCCGTCCGCGGCGGGAGCGGGCGGGCACACGAACCGCTGCCGGCGGGCGGGGCGCCGCGATAGGATGCACGGGCGGGCCGGCGATTCCGGCGCCGCGGCTCCCTCGCTGCCACTCCCATGACCTGGATCGCCGTCGCCATCGTGGTCGTGCTCGTGCTGCTCGTGGCCACCAGCTCGTTCAAGGTGATCGGGCAGGCCGAGGTGATGGTCATCGAGCGGCTCGGCCGCTTCAACCGGGTGGCGCGGTCGGGGTTCAACATCCTCATCCCGTTCATCGAGCGTCCGCGCTCGATCGACGTGCGCCTCTTCACGCAGGACGTGGACGGCGTGCCCAAGGTGACCGCCGGCGCGACGTCACGCATCGACCTGCGCGAGCAGGTGCTCAACTTCCCGAGCCAGCCGGTGATCACGAAGGACAACGTGACCATCGACATCGACGCGGTGCTCTACTACCGCGTGGCCGACCCGCAGAAGGCGACGTACGCGGTGCAGAACCTCCCGTTCGCGCTCGAGACGCTGACGCGCACCGCGCTCCGCAACATCGTCGGCGAGATGGAGCTCGACTCCACGCTCGCCAGCCGCGACGAGATCAACCGCCGCATGCGCGAGACGATCGAGGAGGCGTCGATCGGGTGGGGGGTGGACGTCACGCGCGTCGAGCTGCAGGGGATCGAGCCGCCGCGCGACATCCAGCAGTCGATGGAGCTGCAGATGCGCGCCGAGCGCGAGCGCCGGGCGGCGGTCACCAACGCC
>JALOPO010000358.1 GCA_025453855.1 Gemmatimonadaceae bacterium | reverse complement strand
CTGCGCGAGCGGTTCGCGCGCGAGACGCGGGTCGCCGCGAGCTTCTCGCACCCGAACATCGTCCCCGTCTTCGGCGTCGAGGAGGGCGATGGCTACCTCGCCTACGCGATGGGCTACGTGGAGGGAGAGAGCGTCGCCGACCGCGTCGCGCGCGGCGGGCCCCTGCCGGCGCGCGAACTGGTGCGGCTCCTGCTCGACGTCGCGTACGCACTGGCCTACGCGCACGGGCGCGAGGTGGTGCATCGCGACCTCAAGCCCGACAACGTGATGCTCGAGCGGGCGACGGGACGCGCGCTGCTGATGGACTTCGGCATCGCGCGACGCATGACGGCCCCCGTGGCCGCGGGGCTGACACGCGTCGGCGAGGTGGTCGGCACGCCGGCCTACATGAGCCCCGAGCAGATCGCGGGTGACGCGGTCGACGGGCGGAGCGAGGCGAACACCATGCAGGTGATGACGCGGCAACTGACCGAGCTGCCGCCGCCGCTCGCGAGCGTGCGCCCCGACCTGCCGCCCGCGCTCTGCGAGGCGGTCGACGCCTGCCTCGCCAAGGAGGCCGACGCGCGACCGGCCGATGCGCCGGCGCTCATCGAAGCGCTCGAGCGCGCGCAGGAGGCGGCACCCGAGATCCCGCTCCCGCTGCGCCTCTTCGCGCAGGAGCTGGGGACGGTCTCGCTGGTCACCGTCTTCACCACGCTCCTCGTCATCACCTACGTCGCCGCGTCGGCGGCGCAGCTGGCGAAGGGGAACTACAACGCCGTGCTGCTGGTCACGATCATCGCGTCGGTGGTCGTCACGCGGCTCGCCCAGGCGGCGGGCGAGCTGCGCGCACTGGCACGGGCGGGGTGGTCGCGCGCCGACGTGCGGGCGGGCCTCGGTGCGATCGTCGCGGAGCGCGCGGCGCTCCGTCTCCAGCGCGCCGCCGATCCGGCCGTCGTCGCGGGGCGCCGGCGCACGGTGCGCCTCGCGCTCGTCCTCGGCGGCGCAGGCGTGGCGATCATCGGTGTCATGGTCCGCATCGGGAACGTGCGCACCCGGTCGGTGCTCGCCTCGGTGCTGGTGCTCCTGCTCCTCTTCGGCGCGTTCTGCGGCATCGCCGTGGCGATCCCGCTCCTCCTGCGCAGTCCGTTCCGCCCGCCGCCGAACGAGCGCCTGTTCTCGCTGTTCTGGCTCGGCGTCCCGGGGCGCGCGCTGTTCCGGCTCGCATGGCCGCGCCATGTCGCCGCCGGCGACGCGGGCGTCGACACGCGCGCGGTCACCTCACGCCCGCGTCCCGCGCCGGTCGCCACGCGCACGCCGACGCCGGCGCGCGTCGCCACGCCGTCGGTGCGCGCGGTGGCGAGCGACGCGATGCCACCTGCACTCGCGACCGTCGCGCCCGTCGCCGATGTCGACGCGATGACGCGCCTCGCCACCCTGCTCGACGCGCTCGAGCAGCGCGTCACCGCCCTCGAGCGGCCACCACACGCGTGACCCCCGACGCGGCGACGCGCGAGCGGGCCCGCGCACTCGTCCTCGCGCACGGCTGGAACGCGATGGCGTACCAGCTCCTCAACCCCGGCTTCACGCACTGGTTCGATGCCCGCGGCGATGCGCTCGTGGGACACGTCACCCGGTCGCGCACGCGCATCGTCGCCGGCGCGCCCGTGTCGGCCGCCGCACGCGTGGCGGACGTGGCACGCGCCTTCGAGGCCGAGGCGCATGCGCGGCGCGAGCGCGTGCTCTGGTTCGGCGCCGGCGAGCGCCTCGAGTCGCTCTGGGCGCACGATCCATCGCGTGCCTTCCTCCCGCTCGGCGCGCAGCCGTGGTGGGATCCGCGCAGCTGGAGCGCGATCGTCGCCGCGCGCCGCTCGCTCCGCGCACAGCTCGCGCGCACCCGCGGCAAGGGGGTGACGGTGGAGGAGTGGACGCCCGCCCGCGCGCAGGCGAGCGCCGCGTTGCGCGACGTGCTGCGCACGTGGCTCGCAGCACGCGGCCTGCCACCGCTCCACTTCCTCGTCGAGCCGCAGACGCTCGACCACCTCGACGATCGTCGCCTCCTCGTCGCCCTGCGCGAGGGGGCGCCGATCGCGTTCATGGTGGCGACGCCGATCCCGGCGCGCCGTGCGTGGCTCGTCGAGCAGTGGCCACGGCGCCCCGATGCGCCGAACGGCACCGTGGAGCGGCTGCTCGACGCGACGATGCGCGTGCTCGCCGCGGCCGGTGCCGAGCAGGTGACGCTGGGCCTCGCGCCGCTCTCGGTGCGTGCACCGCAGGTGCCACTGCCCGGCGGCCGCACCCTCGCGCCGTGGGTCGCGCTCGCGCTGCGCTGGGCGCGGGCGCATGGCCGCCGCTTCTACGACGTCGACGGGCTCGATGCGTTCAAGGCCAAGTTCGCGCCGCAGCGATGGGAGCCGCTCTTCGCGATCACCGACACACCGACGATCACGCCGCGCGCGCTGTGGGCGATCGCCGGTGCATTCGCGCAGGGGAGTCCGCTCGTCCTCGCGGTGCGGGGCGTGGTGCGGGCCGCACGCGGGTGACCGTGACGCGGCGCCGAACTGCGGACGACGGAGGAACCGGGATGCGTGGAGGGCGGAGGCACTCGTCTCCGCCGGCGCCTCACTGCGCCAGGATGCGGTGCAACTGCTCGAGGTGGAACAGGTCGTGGCCGGCCCAGAGGCGGATCATGCTCGCGAGCGTCTCGGGGCCGCGCTCGCCGTGCACACCGGTGCGCGCGAGATCGGCGGCCGTGAGGCTCCGGAGCAGCGGGACGTGCATGGCACGCTGCGCGGTGAGCGACGCGAGCGCGGTCGTCACGTCGACACCGGCGGCGCGCATGCAAGCGGCCCAGGCGTCCTGATCGATGGCATCCAGCGGCGGGGCCACGCGCGTGAGCACCTGGCGCACGCGCCAGCCGTAGAGGATCTCGCAGTCGGCGAGATGGGCGATCACGTCGCGGGCGCTCCAGCGGCCGTCGGACTCGGGGCGCGCGAGCCGATCGGGCCGCACGCCGTCGACGAGTGCCGCGATCGTGCGCGGCGTGGCGGCGATGATCGCGACCGGATCGCGATCGCCCACGGCGTCGCGCACCGCAGCACCGAAGGCCCGCCAGCCATCGCGATCGCCGGCCGGCGGCGTGCGACGGGGCGGCGGCGATGCGGGCGACGTGATGTGGTCGGCCATGACGCGGCGTGGCTCAGGTGGCGTGTTCGGGGGTGCGCGCCGCCAACGCGTCGTCGCGCGCCTCGCGCAGCCAGCGACGGAGCAGCACCGACGCGAGCAGTGCGGCGACGATCCCGGCCGCGGCGCCGATCGGGATCGCGCGCAGCCCCGCCGGCGACCAGGTGACGCCGGGAAGGATCGACTGCGAGATCGCGCGCGAGAGCGGGAAGAGCGGCGCCGTGGCCGCACCGAGGCCACCGAGGAGCGCGACCAGCGGCGCGAGTCCCGCGACCACGCCGGCGCGCACCGCCGGCACGTGCGCGGCGAGGAGCCCGGCGAGGAAGCCGACCGGGATCGCGTGCAGCGCACCGAGCACCGCGAAGCCGAACCACTCGCGTGCGGGGATCG
>JALOPO010000019.1 GCA_025453855.1 Gemmatimonadaceae bacterium | reverse complement strand
GCGCGTGACGGCGACGCGCTCGCGCTGCTGGTCGAGGACGATGGCCTCGGTGCCGCCGCGACCACGAGCGGCAGCGGACGCGGCCTCGCGCTCGTGCAGCGCCGGCTCGCGGTGCGCTACGGCGATGCGGCGCGCTGCACGGCGGGCCCGCGCACCGAGGCGCCGGGGTGGCGCGTGTCGGTACGGCTCCCGCTCGACGACCGCGCGCCGTGACGACGCCCGCCGGCTCGCCGCCGTCCGCGATGCTCACCGCGATCGTCGCCGACGACGAGCCGCTCGCGCGCCAGGCGCTCCGTCGCGCGCTCGATGGCGACGGCGCGGTGACGATCGTCGGCGAGGCGGAAGACATGCCGGCGCTGCGGCGGCTCCTGTCGACGTGTCGCGCCGACGTGCTCTTCCTCGACGTGCGCATGCCCGGCGGCTCGGGGCTCGATGCCATCCCGTTCGTGCCGCCCGGCACCGCGCTCGTCTTCACCACCGCGCATCGGGAACACGCCGCGCAGGCCTTCGCGGTGGATGCGGTGGACTATCTCGTGAAGCCGTTCGGGCACGATCGCGTGCGCGAGGCGCTGGCGCGCGTGCGGCGGCGGCTCGCGACGGTGCCGGCGACCGCACCATCGGAGCCGGCGCCGCGCCCGACGCTCGACGTGCTCCTCGTGCGCGTCGGCGTGCGCCTCGTCCCGGTGCCGGTCGACCGCATCCGCCGCATCGAGGGGGCCGACGACGTGGTGCGGATCGTGACCGACGAGCGCGCGTGGTTCCATGGCGTGACGCTGCAGGAGCTCGAGACGCAGCTCGATCCCGCGCGCTTCGTGCGGGTGCACCGGCGACACCTCGTGAACCTCGC
Organism: Gemmatimonadaceae bacterium; assembly: GCA_025453855.1. GTDB lineage: Bacteria > Gemmatimonadota > Gemmatimonadetes > Gemmatimonadales > Gemmatimonadaceae > JALOPO01. Next base: position 10,701 of record JALOPO010000019.1, on the reverse strand, counting down.
GCACGTGACGGCCATCGAGCCGCACGACGAGCGGCGGCTGGCGGTGGTCTTCGCCGACGGGACGCGGGTGACGTGCAGTCGCGCGGGATCGGCGCTGGTGCGGCGGCGCGGCCGCGGCTGAGCGGGGCGCGGATGCCGCGCGCCGGTCAGTCGCTCGCTCGATCGCGCGACGCATGCTCGCGCGGGGCGCCGAGCCACCTGGCGAGGAAGGCGACGGTGCGGCGCCACGCGTCGGCGCGCGCACGGGCGCTGGCGAGGCTCGCCGGATCCCGCTCGACGCCGAACCACGGCACCGGCTGCGTCCCCGGGCCGCACAGTCCGTGCCCCGCACCGGCGTAGCGATGCGCCTCGACCGGGACGCGCGGCGCGAGGCGGCGCACCGTGGCGGCGATCGAGTCGACCATCGGCCCGGAGGCCCAGAGCGCGTCGGCATCGCCGCCGATGAGGAGGAGCGGCGATCGCGTGCGCTCGACGGGGATGCGTGCGGCGACGCGCAGCGGCGCCGGCACCGCCGCGCGACTCTCGTCGTGGACCTGCCGCGCCGTCACCAGCGTGTCGGCGAAGACGCGCTCGTAGCGCACGTACGGAATGGCGGGGAGCCGCACCGCGCCGTCGCGCCACGAGACGAGCGTGTCCCACTGCGCCGTCTGCCGGCCGAAGCCGGCCCACATCACGTCGCTCGGCACGCAGCCGACGATCGCGCGCGGCCAGCGGAATCGTGAGGCCGCGAGCATCGCCAGCTCGCCCCCCTTGCTGACGCCCCAGATCGCGGTGCGCGCCGTGTCCGCCTCGGGTTGCGCGCCGAGCCAGTCGCGCAGCCGCGCGAGCCCCTGCACGTCGATGCCGTCGAAGGCGGTGGGCACGCCGGCGAACGATCCCGTGCGCCCGCCCGTGTAGTACGCGACGCCCATCGCCGCATAGCCGAGCGCGACGAACGGCATCGCCATCTCGCGCACTGACGCGCTGTCGGCGCCCTCGCTGCCGTGGAGCACGAGCACCACCGGTCGCCGGCGCGCGCCGGCGGGGGCGACGAGCGTGCCGGCGATCCCGTCGAGCGTGACCGAGCGCGTGACGATGGGGGCGGGCTCGACGAGGTGCAGCGTGGCGGTGTCGAGCACCGTGTCGCCGTGTCGGAGCGCGACCGCGACCGTGCGCGACGGCCGATCGAGTTCACCGGCGAGCGTGTCGCGCGCCTCGCGCATGCTCCAGAGGAGCGCCTCGCCATCGGCGTCGCGCCAGGTGCCACTGACCGGCACCGCGCGCGACAGGTCGATCTGGCCCGCGCCATCCGCGACGACCGTCGCCTCGCTCGCGGCGGGGAGCGTCACCGTCGCCCAGCGGCGCCCGGTGCGGCGCTCGACGCGCAGCGTGCGGCGGGCGCGCACGACGAGCGTCTCACCCGGTGCGGCGCCCGCGATCCGCACGGTGAGTGCGCGTCCGGCGACGAGGCGCGCCGAGTCGGGGAGAACGAGCCGCGCGCGGCGTGTGGCGGTGTCGTCCCCGGGCGGACGTGCGCCGGCACACTCGGCGCGCATCGAACGCGCGCCGGCGACCGTGCGTGTGCCGTCGAACCAGCGGCAGTCTCGAGGTTCGACGATGCGTGCGTCGTGTGGCCTGACGAGGGCGGCCGCGAGCGCGCCGGCGGCGAGGGCGAGGGAGAGCAGCGTCGGATGCATGCGCCGATGGTGCGCCGAGCGCGCGTGGCGCCGCGAGTGGGCATGCGGCGAACGCGGCGCGCGGCGCGGTGAATGGGCCCACGCGCGCCCACGCGCGCCCACGCGCGCCGGCGCGCGGCTCAGCCGAACCGGATCGGCACGCGGTGCAGCTGTGCCGGCACGCGGGCATCGCGCGGATCGTCGGAGGGGCGCCAGACGATCGAGCAATCGCCGTCGAGCGCGAACGGCAAGTCGCTCCCGAGGAGCGTCTCGAGGAGCACGCGGGCCTGCACGCGCGCGAGGTGCGCCCCGACGCAGGTGTGCGGGCCGGCGCCGAAGGCGACGTGCGGATTCGGGCGCCGGTCGAGCCGCGGCACGTCGGGCGCGTCGTGGATGCTCGCGTCGTGGTTGGCCGACGCGAAGTCGATGGCCACGAGGCACCCCGCCTCGTGGTGCACGCCGTCGATCGTCGCCGCGGCGGCGAGGAGGCGCGGCATGCGCGGAAGCGGCGAGAGCCAGCGCAGCCACTCGTCGATCGCGACCGGGAGGCGCGACGGAGCGGCGGCGAGGCGTGCACGCTCGTCGGGGGCCTGCGCGAGGTGCCAGATGGCGCCGGCGACGAGCTTCACCACCGTGTCGCGTCCGCCCGCCAGCACGAGCCCGATCACCCCGCGCAGTTCGCTCGCCGAGAGCGCCCGCCCGTCGAGCCTCGCCGCGGCGAGTCGTGCGTAGAGATCGCCCGCGGCGTCGGGTGCCGCGACCGCCTCGGCGATCACGCGATCGAGGTAGCGGTCGAGCAGTTCGCCGTCGCGCGTCCCGTCGGCGTGCACGCGCCACGTCTCGAGCCCCCAGGTTCGCCACTCCTCCACGTCCTGCGGGCGGCCGAGCGCGATCGCGAGCGACTGCAGCACCATCGGGAAGGCGAGATCGTGCACCGCGTCGCAGCGCCCGCGCGCCACGGCCTCGCGCACGAGGGCCGCCGCCACCGTGCGGAAGGCGGGCTCCATGGCGCCCACCTCCACGCGGCCGAAGGCGGGGAGGAGGAGCGCGCGATACGCATCGTGCGCCGGCGGGTCGACCTCGAGCGGCAGCTGTCGGTAGTCGCGCACGTCCGCGTCGCCCTGCAGGGCGCTCGAGAAGGTCGTCCAGTCCTTGGCGGCGGCGCGGACCGCGGCATGGCCGCGCACCACGGGGCATCGGGCGCTGCCGGGATGCGCCGCGAGCGCGTGCTCGTGGTGTGATGGCATGGCGGTGGGAACGCGACGTGAGGCGGCGCACGTGACAGGTCGCGCGGCGGCGTGACGTGCCTCGTCGCCCGGTGGGCCGTGTCGGGAAGATGCGTGGCGCAGGGGGCGGGCGCGAACGCCTGCCCCCGTCGTGCGGCGTGCGCAAGGAGCCGGCGTGACGTGCCGCGACGATTCGGCGCCTGCGCGAGGTGTCTACCATTCCACCGACGCGGGCGCGACACGCGCCCGGCGTCGCCATCTCCACCAGTCGACCGATGTCCGGACTCCTGAATCCGGTGCTCGCCGTCGCGTTCCTCGCCGGCCTCCCCCCTCGCGCCGTCGACATGGCGCCGATCGATCGTCGCGTCCTGCCATCCGCGACCATCGGGTCCGTTGGCGCGGCCCGCGACACCACGCTCGACGCCTACCTGCGGCGCTTCCGCGCCCGCTACCCGCTCGACTCCGTCGTCGCCGGCGCACCGTCGGACCTCGAGCGCGTGCGGCGCCTGAGCCGCTGGGTGCGGACGCGCTTCGACCACAACGGCAGCAACGCCGCGACGGTGAGCGACCCGATCGCGATCCTCGACAGCGCCGCCACCGGCCAGCGCTTCCGCTGCGTGGAGTACGCGATCGTCCTCGCCGGGGCGCTCCGCGCCGTGGGCGTGCCCGCGCGCACGCTCGGCCTGCAGCGCGCCGACGTGGAGACGGCGAAGTGCTGCGCCGGCCACGTGGTGGCCGAGGCCTGGCTGCGCGACGCGCGGCGTTGGGTGCTGGTGGATGGCCAGTGGGATGCGCTCGCCTTCCGCGGCGACGTGCCGCTCGACGCGGTCGCGCTGCGCAGTGCGATCCTCGACGGCGCTCCGGACCTGCGCGTGGAGTCGCTGTCGGGGACGGGGACGCGCGGCTGGACGCGCTGGATGCAACCGTACCTGCACTTCATGGTGCATCGTCCCATGCGCAGCGACGGCGTGCGCGACACGCTCGACGTGATGTTCGTTCCGGAGGGATCGACACCGCCGAAGCTGTTCCAGCGGCAGTGGCCGCAGTCGCCGTATCGGGTGGCGACCTCGGTGGACGACTTCATGGCGCCGCCGACCGGAGCGCCCTGACGCGACGAGCGATGGCCGCGGGCCGTGCACCATGCGCGCACGGTCCGCGGCCACCGCACGTCCGCTCACACCGCCCGCCCCGCGCGGTGATCGTCCACCTGGTCCCACGTCCCGCCGTGGAACGTGGCCAGCGGGAGCTCCTTCTTCAGGAAGTCGTGCGGGAAGCCGAGCTCGATCGCGCTCACCGCGTCGAGCGCCGCCACGTGCGCCGCGTCGAGCACCAGCGACGCGCTGGCGAGGTTCGCCTCGAGCTGCGCCGACGTGCGCGCGCCGATGATCGGGATCACCTGCGGGCGCGAGCGCAGCCACGCCAGCGCCACCGCCGGCGCCGAGGCGCCGATCTCGCCCGCCACGCGCCCCACCGCGGCGGCGATGCGCAGGTTGCGCTCGCTGGGCGCGGTGAGCGTCGCCATCATCGCGTTGTCGAGGCGGCGCGCGTCGCCCGCGGCCGCCGGCGCGTTGTACTTGCCCGACAGCACGCCACCGCCGAGCGGGCTCCAGGCGGTGACGCCCAGGTCGAGGCCGCGCGCCATCGGCAGCAGGTCGCGCTCGGGCGTGCGTTCGACGAGCGAGTACTCCACCTGCAGCCCGATGAACGGCGACCAGCCGCGCAGCTCGGCCATCGTGTTGGCGCGCGACACCACCCACGCCGGCGCGTCGCTGATCCCGACGTGCAGCACCTTCCCCTGGCGCACCACGTCGTCGAGCGCGCGCATCATCTCGTCGATCGGCGTGCGGAAGTCCCACGCGTGCACCCAGAGCAGGTCGACGTGATCGGTGCCGAGGCGCTCGAGCGAGCCGTGGAGGTTCTGCAGCAGCGACTTGCGCTGGTTGCCGCCGGCGTTCGGGTCGCCGGGGCGCATGCTCGCCGTGTACTTGGTGGCGATCACCCAGCGATCGCGGTCGCCGGCCACGAATTCGCCGATCAGCCGCTCGCTCGAGCCGTTGGTGTAGCCGTTGGCGGTGTCGATGAAGTTGCCGCCGGCCGCGGCGAACAGGTCGAACTGCCGCATGCTCTCCTCGCGGGCCGCGCCCCACCCCCAGTCGTCGCCGAAGGTCATGGTGCCGAGGCAGAGGTCCGAGACGCGGAGGCCGGAGCGGCCGAGCAGGTGGTAGCGCATGGGGGCGGGTGTTGTGCGACGGGAAGCGCGATGATCGGACGATCGTCGCGTGAGGGTGCGGCAGGGGTACTGGTCGTGCGTGCCGGAGCGAACGAGCGCGACGCGCTCAGCGTGCCGACGGCTGGTGCGTGCGCACCGCGTCGGGGCCGCGCGTGGCGCGCGAGTCGTAGCGGAACGACGCGAGCTTCCACTCGCCGGCGGTGCGACGGAGGGTGAACAGGTACGTCCCCCACGTCTCCCAGAAGTCGTGGCCGGCCGGGAGCGCCGCGACGCGATTCCAGGCGTAGCCGTGCGCGAAGACGGAAGCGCTGTCGCCTCGCACGTCCACGCGCAGGTTCGAGGTCATGTGGTGGCTCGCCTTCCCCGCGTGCAGCCCCTGCGCGAAGCCGTCGATGAGCTGCGCGCCGGTCATCCGCAGCACGTCGCCCCCGACCAGCGAGCGCATGTCGACCGCGATCGGCTCGGCCACGAAGAGCGTGCGCGCCGTCGCCCAGTCCTTGGCGTCGGTGGCGATGAAGAGCGCATCGACGACCCGCGTCACGGTGCGCACGTCGGCCGCGGAATCGGCGACGGTGGCCACCGCGTCCGCGTTCGGTGTGCGCGAGGCGGCGCGCCGCTGCGCGGCGGCGAGGAGCGCCGTGTTGCCGGTCGACTGCGCCGGGATCATGCGCAGCGCGGTGATCTGCCACCCGCGCGCCCCGCGCACGAGCCGGTGCTCGTAGCGGCCGGTGAGCGTCCAGAGCTCGCCACCCGGTTCGCCGCGCAGGACGTGCGTGGCCACGAAGTCGCTCGACACGGTCGCGCGATCGCCGTCGAGCGTGATCGACTGCGAGGTGAGGCGATGCTGCGTGGCATCGAAGCTCTCGAGCAACGGCTGCCAGCGCGCCACGATCGCGGTGGGCGTGAGCGTCTCGGGCGTCCCGTAGTCGAGCGTCACCGAGGGGGCGAAGGCGGCGGCCACCAGCGACCACTGGTGCAGGTCGGCGCCGCGCAGCACGGCGTCGATCGCCTCGGTGATGGCGGCGCGCTCGCGCGCCGGGTCGAGCGCGGACGAGCCGGCGCGACGCGCGGCATCGGCGTCGATCGGTGCGGGCGCGCGGCGCGAGGCGGCGGGGGCGCTGCTGGCGGTGGTGTGCGAGGACGGCATGGTCGGCTCGGCGGCGAGGGCGGGACGGCCGGCCACGACGAGGGCGACGCAGAGCGCGAAGGTGTCGATCATGGCGACTCCGTGGGTGCGGGACACGCGAGGAAGCTGCGCGGAACCGCCCCCCGGGTCTTGCACGTTCGCCGCACGATGTCTGGAACGATCCTGCGCCCCCGGATGGGCGCATGACCGGGAGCGCGGTCCCCTTCCTCGACGGTCGGTCACGCGAACGGGTCGATGCCCTCGGCGAGGCGGAGACGCTCGTGTCGAGCGCCGGCCTCGCCTGGCCCGGGCTCCTCGTGGAGCTGGGGCGCAACGGGGCGTGGGAGGTGGACGACCTCACCGTCGCCGACCACTACCTCGCGCTCAACGTGAACGACGCGCCGCTCACCTTCGAGGCACGGGTGGACGGGCGCTTCCGCACCGTCGCCCTCGAGCCCGGCGGCGCCTGGTTCTGCCCCGCCGGCGAGAGCTTCTCGCATCGCGTGCCGGGGCCCAGCCGCTACGCGCTGGTCACGCTCTCCGACGCCCGCCTCCGCTCGCTCCTTCCGGGCACCCCGCCCGAGCTCGCCCGCAGCTACGCGCTCGATGCGCCGCAGCTCCACCACCTCGTGCAGTCGCTCGTCGTCGAGGCGGACCGGCGCAATCCCGGCGGCGTCCTCTTCGTCGATGCGGTGGCGGCGGCGGTCGCGCAGACGATCGTGACCACGACGCGCGTCGAGAACGCCCCTGCACCGGTCGCGCGTGGTGGCCTCGCCGGCCACGTGCGGACGCGCGTGCTCGACCTCATCGAGGCGCGCCTCGGCAGCGGCGTCTCGGCCGACGAGCTCGCGCGCGAGGCGGGGCTGAGCGTCGCGCACTTCGCGCGCGCCTTCCGCACCTCGGTCGGCATGCCGCCGCACCAGTACCTCATGCAGCGCCGCCTCGAGGCTGCACGCCGCGCGCTCGAGCTCCCCGGCGCGGTGCTGAGCGAAGTCGCCTTCCGCCACGGCTTCGCCGACCAGGCCCACTTCGGCCGCGCCTTCCGCAAGGCGTTCGGCGTCACGCCGGGATCGGTGCGGGCACGTCGCTGAGCGTGCCGTGCGTCAGGGACCGCGGACCACGATGCTGCGGACGCAATGAGGCGGGCCGCGACGCTACGGGCCGCGATGATGCGAAGGCACGCGGGGGACGCGCGATGGATGGCGACAGATGGTGGTCGGGCGCGCTGCCTGGATCGTCGCGTCTCGACACCAACGCATGTTCATCCTCGCGCCTCATCGCGCGCCTTCGCATCATCGCGGCCTGCTGTTCGATGCCCGCGCCGGGCGGCGATGCGGTCAGCGCGCGCGTTCCCAGATCGCGCCGCGCGGGCTGGAGAGGACGAGGCGCGACGGGTCGGCGGTGACGAAGGCGATGCGCATCGGCACCGCGGCGCCGTCCTGCTCGTAGGCGAGCGTGACGACGGTGCTGTCGCCGCGCGGCGTGGCCGTTGCCTCGACGATCACGAAGTCCTGCGCCGGGAGCCCCTCGCCGGGGACGATGCCGATCATGCGCTCGCCGAGGCGCAGCGCGCGGTCGCGGTACGCGGGCTCGGTGGTGCGCCACTCGCCCGCGAGCACCGCCGGGAGCGCGACCGCATGCGGCGGGCGCAGCCACGACGTCGCCACCGCGCCGAGCATGAGCGTCGCCATGAGCGGGAGGAAGATCGCCGCCGCGCGCCCGCGTGGCCGATCGTCGGCGGCGGCGGTGATCGCGACGTACGGCTCGTGGTGCAGGCTCTGCACGATCGGGAGCGCGAAGGGCGCGCGCGCACGATCGGCGGAAGCGTGACGGGTGGGCGTGGTCATGCGGGGACGAGCGACGCGTCGCGCGTCGCTCCCTCGGTGCTGGTGGAGGTGGCGGCTGCCGCCACCGGCGCGAGCGCGCCCTCGCCGGCGAGCGCGTGCAGCGCATCGACGACGCGCGGATCGAAGGCCGTGCCGGCGTCGATGGTCATGATGCCGAGCACGCGCTCGAGCGGGAGCCCGGCACGGTACGGACGATGGCTCGAGAGCGCATCGTGCACGTCGGCGACGGCCATGATGCGCGCCAGCCACGGGATCTCCTCGCCGCGCAGCCGATCGGGATAGCCGGTGCCGTCGAAGCGCTCGTGGTGCGAGCGCACGATCGGGAGGACGCTCGTGAAGACGGGGAGCGGGGCGAGGATCTGCTCGCCGATCACCGGATGGCGCTCGATGATCGCGCGCTCCTCGGGCGTGAGCGGCCCCGGCTTGTTGAGGATCGCGGCCGGGATCCCGATCTTGCCGATGTCGTGCAGCAGCCCGCCGCGCTGCAGCATCGCCAGCTCCCCGGCCGAGCAGCCGAGGCGGCGCCCGAGCAGCACCGCGGTGGCGGTCACGCGTTCCGAGTGACCGGCGGTCCAGGGCGAGTTGGCGTCGATCGCGTTGGCGAAGGCGCGGATCGCCCCCATCGAGAGCGCATCGAGCCGCTCGACGTAGATCGTGTTCGCGACGCCGAGCGTGATCCGGTCGGCGACGCGGCGTGCATCGGCGATGTGCGGCGCGGTCGCGGCGTCGGTGCGCGTGTCGCCATCGAAGCGCACCGTGAGCGCCCCGACGAGCGCCTCGTCGTGCACGAGCGGGAAGACGACCAGCTCGCCCGCCGCGCCATCGGCGGCGAGCGCCGGCGGCACGTACCCCGGCACCGCGCCGGTGCCGAGGCGCAGCACACGCGGCGCGCCGAAGAGCGCCTCGCGCTCGGCGAAGGCGAGGCGCCCCGCGCTGCGACGGGTGCGCGGCGCCTCGCGGTCGATGGTGACGAGCTGCAGCCGGTCGGGGCGCTCCGGCTCCACCAGCGCCACCGACGCCTGTCGCACGCTGCGCGTGGCGACGAGGTGCGCGAGTGCCGCTTCGGCGATCGCGGTGCGCTCGCGCTCGTGCAGCGCCGCCTCGTCGATGCCGTCGAGGCCGCGCAGCAGGCGGAGCTGCCGCGCGAGCGTGGCCGTCATCCCGTTGAAGGCGTCGCCGAGGGCGCCGTACTCGTCGTCGCTGGTGAGCTGCACCGGTGTCTCGAGGTCGCCCGCGCTCACGCGCGCCGTCGCCGCGTGGAGCTGCACCAGCGGCTGCGTGCTGTGCCGGATCTGCCGGTGGCCGAGCGTGAAGGCGATCGCCGCGGCGAGCACCACCAGCAGCGCGAGCACCGTCGTGAGCCGCCAGAGCGGGGCGAGCACGTCGCCGGTCGCCTCGGCCGTCACGAGGTGCCACTCGTCGGCGCCGTACTCGAAGCGCAGGAAGAGCTGGCGCTGGCCGAAGACGTGCTCGTCGTCGATGATCGTGCCGCTGCGCGTCCGGCGCTCGCGCGCCACCGCGCGCAGGCGGTTCTCGAGCCCGGGGAGGACGGCGTCGCTGCAGCGCACGCGCGTGAAGGCGCTGCCGGCGAAGACGCAGTAGGCCGAGCGGTCACCCTCCACCACTTCGGCGAGCGCCGACCAGAGTCGTGCGGCGTCGAGCGCGTGGCGGCGTGGCGTGCCGTCGGGGGCGAGTCGCAGCAACTCGATCACGGGATCGCGCTCGGCGCCGCGGCGCGCGTGCACCACGAGGAGCGGTGACCCGCCGCGCAGGTGCTGCACCGCCTCCGGCGTGAGCGGCGCGAGCGCGGGAAGCGCACCGCGCGCCGCGGCGCTCGTGTCGCGCTGTTCCGCGGCCAGCGCGCCGAGCAGCGTCACCGCCCCCGACTTGGCGAGCCGCGAGACGCGCTGCTCGGCCTCGTCGAGGAGCGTGCGCCGCACCTCGACGAAGCCGACGACGGCGACCACGATCACGGGAAGGAGCGCGGCCCACAGGAAGTTGCCGAGCAGTCGGCGCCCGACCCGGGTGGCGAGGAAGCCCGTGCGCAGCGCGCTCATCGCTCAGTAGTCCGCGGCGCGACCGACGAAGCCGCCGTCGTTGGCGACGATGATGTCGTCACGGCTGGCGGCCGCCGTGAGCGGGCCGACGCTGCGCCCGTCGGGCCCCTTGCTGTAGAGGTCGAACTCGGAGTTGATCGGAACGAGGAAGCGATCCTTGCGCGCCTGCCCCACGCCCTTGCCCGTGAAGCGCAGATACTCGTACGGGTTGCCCCACGGATCGCGCCAGTCGCCCTTGCCGATCTCGGCGAGCGAGGCGGGAAGGGCGTCCATGCGCGCCAGCTCCGACGAGAGCGTGCGCAGGTCGAGGATCGCGCGCGTGACGCGCGCCCGGTCGAGCAGGTCGCGGGCGCGCACCGACCCCATGCCGGCGAGGATCCCGATGATCACGATGGTCGCGATCAGCTCGATGAGCGTGTAGGCCCCGCGGGGTGCACGCGTGGCGCGCCCGGCACGCCACCACCGATGGGCGGCGCCGGGGATGCGCGGGGCGTGACGGACGGAGCGGACGAGCATCGGGCAGGAGTGTCGGTCACTCGCGTTCGGTGCGCCGGGTCGGC
>JALOPO010000357.1 GCA_025453855.1 Gemmatimonadaceae bacterium | reverse complement strand
CAGCACCTCACGCCGGCCAAGGCGCGCATCCTCCTCATGCTCGCGCTCACGCGCACGCGCGAGCCGCGCGCGGTGCAGCGGATCTTCGCGGAGTACTGACGGCGGGCGCCGCGTGGGCGGCGGCGGCGCGCGATTTCGCATGACCGGGTGGATCGGGGCGCGCCGGCGCGGGACCCGTGTGCCGCGATCCCGGCTGCAGGCCGCGGCTGTCACCCACCCTCCACCGCCCACGACGCCATGCCGCACACACCGGGACTCAAGCACGCCGCCATCGGGCAGCGCTGGACGCTCAACAAGAACGGCGTCACGCCGGCATGGCCGCACGGCAACCCGCAGTACAAGAAGGCGCAGGAGAACCTGAACACGTTCATGGACAACATCGCCTACTACGGGTGTCCCCCGGCCGAGGCCGCGGCGCCGTTCGACGCCGACTGCAAGGTGCTGCAGGGCGACCTGTACCAGATCCGCCTCACGCAGAGCGAGCGCGCGACCTTCCGCGTGAACAAGGCGATGCGCACCGTGACGATGCACCAGGTGGGCGGGCACACCTGAGCCGGCGCGACATCCTGCGCGCCGCCGCTCACGGCGGCAGCGTGTCCGGATACGACGCCGAGTAGCCGATGCGCCATCCCTGCGGCGTGCGCACGAAGAGCCGCTCCGAGATGCCGACCGACGCGCGTCCCTTCACCACGCCGCGATAGCGGTAGACGCCGTAGACGACGCCCGGCGCCACCGGTGCGACGCGCAGCTCGGTCGCGATGAGCGTGTCGGGCCACTGCGGTGCGCCGTCGGTGCGCGCGGGCCACGCCGCCCAGCCGCGCGTGAGCCCGCGCAGCCCGCCGATCGTCAGGCCGGGCGTCTGCAGGTAGGTGCGCAGGTAGCGTGGGTGGTCACGCGTGTGGATGGCGTCGATGTTCTCGCGGAAGAGCGCGAGCGCCGCGGCCGAGTCGCGCGCGGCGGCGCGTTCGGCACGCGTGGGTGCGCGCCGCGGTGGCGGTGCGTCGGTGCCCACGCCGCGCGACGCCGGCGTGCGGGTGAGTCGCGCCAGCTCGATCTCCGCCGCGATGAAGCCGAAGCCCGGCCAGCCGCCGGTGGCGACCGCCTGTCGGTACGCCGCGAGCGCCGACGCCGTGTCGCCGCGCACGAGCTGCCAGGTGCCGAGGCCGTAGAGCAGCGTCGCACGCTGCACGTCGGCGGTGTCGCCGGTGGCGATGAGCTGCTCGGGCGTCGTCTCGCCGCGATAGAGCGCGAGCCGCTTCACGTACGCGTAGGTCGGCGGCACCGGGAGCGAGTCGGGGCGACGCGCGAGCATCGCGTCGCCCTCGGCGCGACGACCGGCACGCGCCAGCGAGAGCCAGCGCCAGTCGGTGCTCCCCGCGCGTTCGCCGCCGTCGGGGGCACGCGGCTGCGCGCGCGCGAAGAGCGCGGCCGCGTCGTCGAATCGCCCGTCGAGGTAGTGCATCACGCCGAGGTGGAAGAGGACGCCGTAGTTGGTGCTGTCGAGCGCGAGGCCGCGCGCGAGGTCGGCGCGCGCGGTGGCGAAGTCGCGCACGGTGATGCTGCGATGCCCACGCCAGCGATACAGCAGCACCTCGTCGGGCATGGCGGCGATGCCGGCGCCGAGCGTCGCGATCGCCTCGCGGTACTGCCGCGCGCTCGACTGCGCGGTGGCGAGGGCGATGATGCGTGCCACGCTGCGCGGCTCGCCGGCGAGCGCGGCCCGCGCGCGGGCGACCGGCCCGGTGTCGGCGAGGGCGCGGAACTCGGTGCCGTCGGGGGCGCGGTACTGGAGCGACTGCGCGGCGAGCCGTGGTGCCGCGGCGAGCGTGGCGGCGATGCCGAGTGCGACCACGATCGCGATCACGCGGACAGTGCGAGGTATGCGAGTGGACGGCGTGTGTGTCACGATCGGGGCTCCGGGGAGTGGATCGCGCTGAGTGTCGCGCGCGGCGCATGGGGGAGCAATGCCGGCACACGCCAGGCGGCGGGCACGTAGCTTCCGTGCGCGGGCCCGTTGGCGGCCTGCGATCCGCGGACGCCACCCATGCCGATCATGCCCCACCCTCGCCGTCGCGCCCTCGTGTCCGCCATCCGGGCGGCGGCGCTGCAGATCGCGCTCGCGCCCGCCGTGCTGCACCAAGGGGCGCGGCAGCTCGCGGCGCAGGACCGCCCCGCCGCACCGCGGCTCCCCGTCCCGTCCGTCGCCGACACGAGCGTCGCCCGCGCCTACCTGCGGCTCGACCTCGTGCTGCGCGACCACGCCCCGCGCGACACCGCCGCGAGCGGCGCGCTCCACCGCGCCTTCGATCGCGCCACGCTCGCCTTCTTCTCCGGCGGCAACGCACGCGTGGTGGCGATCCTCGATTCGCTCGCGCGCGCCACCGCGCCGACACCGCGCGACTACGCGCTCGCCGACGACAGCGCCGGGGCGCGACTCGCCGATGCGCCACGCCACGTGCGCTGGCTGCGCACCGCCACCGGTGACTCGCTCCCGTGGCGGCTCTTCGTGCCGCGTGACGCGAGTGGCAGCGTCGAAGGCAGGGGCGCTGCGCGAACGGGCGCTGCGCGAACGGGCGCTGCGCGAACGGGCGCTGCGCGAGCGGACGTCGCGCGGCCCGACGTCGCACACCCGCGCGGTGCGCGACGTGCCGGCGCAGCGCCTGTCGGGACGTCGGCAGGCGATCCACGACCACGCCCGCTCCTCATCGCCTTCCACGGCGCCGGCGCCTCCGAGCACACCTTCGCCATCGCCTACGGCGCCGGCGAGCTGCTGCGCGTGGCCGACGCGCGCGACGTGGTGGTGATGATGCCGCTCGCGACGCCGTTCATTCGCGCCGGCGCGCCCACCGTCGCCGACCTCGCGCGCGCCGTCGCCGCGATCACGCCGGTGGACACCACGCGCGTCCTCCTCCTCGGCCACTCCCTCGGTGGCATCGTCGCCTCGCGCCTCGCCGCGCAGTGGCCGGCACGCGTGGCCGGCGTGGCCTGCCTCGCGAGCCCCTGCCCCGCCGCGCCGCGTGCCGCGACCGACACCATGCCGCGCGTCCCCTTCCTGGCGATTCCGTCGAGCTTCGCGTGCGCCCGAGCGAGGGGCACACGCTCATGGTCGGGCCGTCGCTCGCGAGCGCGGTCGACTGGCTCCTGCGCCACGGCCCGCGGTGATCCCCGCGGTGCCTGGCACCGCGGGGGCGGCACCGCAGGGGCGTGCCGGCCCCGGAGCGGGCCTCACGCCCGGGAGACCGACGGACCGAGGTGCCCGTGACACCGTAGCCGCAGTTCGATCTGGCGGCGTTCAGCGCGACGGATCCAGCACGAGGACGGCCGCGTCGCGGTTTTCGGCGAATGCCATGACGTCGGCATGCCGCACACGCAGGAGACGCTCGACATCGGCGGTGGTGCAGTTGCCGAGCCGCGTCCAGATGACCTTCGGCGGCGACCCGCGCACGAACGCCAGCTGACGGAAGTCGTCATCCTTCGTGACGATCATGAGGTTGTCACGCCTGGCATGCTGCCAGATCACCGCGTCGTCGGCTCGCGCGAGCCCGATGTGCCTGACATGGACGGCGCCGGGATACAGGTCGCGAAGCCGCATCGCGAGCGATGGCGCAAGGTTCTGGTCGAAGAGCAACCTGAGCCCCGCCCCCACCGCCTCCCGGGTCACGCCGCGTCGCCGACCAGCCGCCGTTCCCGGTCCGCCGCGAACGCCAGCGCGGCACGGATGTCCTCGCGCTCGAGATCGGGGAAGTCGGCAAGGATCGCATCCTCGCTCATCCCGCCGGCGAGGTAGTCCAGCACATCGTAGACGGTGATGCGCAGACCACGGATGCACGGCTTCCCGCCGCGCTTGCCCGGCTCGATCGTGATCCGCTCCGCGCGTGTCATGCCGTAGCGTACGCCGACGCCACGCGCGTCGCCACCTGCGGTGCCAGGCACCTCTGTCCCGCCTCGGCCCCCGGCCGGGGGCCGAGGGGGACAGAGGTGCCTGGCACCGGGGGGGCGCACGGCGCGCGCCGCCTCGCGCGCCTGCTTGCCGCCCCCCCGGAACCCGGCGACCTTTCGCGTCTCCGATGCGCCCACTCGTCCTCGTGCTCGCCGTGCTGGCCCTCGTCCACGGCGGGCTGCTCTTCGTCCGCCCTTCCGGCGCCGAGGCCGCCACCGAGGCGGTCGGCACGGGACCCACGGTCGGCGTCGTCTTCGACATGGGTGGGCGCGGCGACAAGTCGTTCAACGACGGCGCCTGGCTGGGCGCCGATCGCGCCCGCCGCGACCTCGGC
>JALOPO010000356.1 GCA_025453855.1 Gemmatimonadaceae bacterium | reverse complement strand
GCAACACGTCTGACTCTGGATCAGAAGAGTCCTGGTTCGAGCCCAGGAGGGGCAACTTCGAGGCCCGGCGACCGACAGGTCGCCGGGCCTTCGTCGTTCTCGGCCTCCGGATGTCACGCCCTCGGTCTGCTCGCCGGTGATCGCGGGCCGTGGACAGCGCTCGCTGCGTCCGCGCAGGCATCGGACCCGTCGTCGCGCTGCGTCGGCGCGCGCGGGTGGTGTGCCGCAGTGCTGATGACAAGCACGTACTCATCCGACCGACGCCGACGCGCGAAGCCACGCAGGCGAGTTGCGCTGATCTGAGCGATCGCGCAGATTCTTCGCATCAGAGCGATCACTCGTATTGCCGAAATCCGAGTGATCACGCAGACTCGGGCGAGCCCGGGGATCGCCACGGTACGCCGCCCGTCGGACGTCTGCCTCAGGCGCGACCGCCCCGCAGGAGCGCACATGTCGTACAACATCTCCACCGTTCGGACGCCGCTGGTCCACGTCGAGACGCTCTCCCTCCTGCTGCGGGCGGCGCGCCGTCAGCGGGGGTGGACGCATGCCGAGCTGGGTGAGCGGCTCGGTGTCTCGGGCGATCGCGCGGGGCAGATCGAGCGGGCCCCCGGGAAGGTGGCGCTGCCGCAACTCCTGGCCGCGTTGCATGCCCTCGGCCTCGACCTCGTCGTCGAGTCCAGACCGGTGGCTGACGAGACGCCGCCACCGATGGCACCCGAGGCAGACACGCCATGGTGAGGCCTCGGCGCGGCCGGGCTACGGCCAATCCCGGCGCGGCGGCGCCGGATCCGGCGCCGCCAGGGGGGTCGGCGTCCGCGGGCGGCACGGTGGTCCCGGTCGCCGGCGTCGGCGCGGCGGTCCGAGGCGGGCGGGTACGCGTCGTGGCGCGTCCCGACACGCTCGGGCTGTGGATGAACGGCGTCGCGGTCGGGACGTGGTCCCGAACACGGAGCGGCAGCCATCGACTGCAGTATGCAGCGGAGTGGCTCGCCAGTCCCCTCGGACGACCACTCTCGCTCTCGCTGCCGCTCGCGTCGGCCTGGGCGCCCGCGGGGCTCACCGGCGACACCGTGCGCGCCTGGTTCGAGAACTTGCTGCCCGAGAACGCGGCGTCCCGCGCACGACTTGCGGCCGCGCATGGGGTGGATCCGCTGGATGCGATGGCCATGCTCGGAGCGCTCGGTCGGGATTGCGTGGGTGCGATCCAGCTCCTGCCACCCGGCGAGGTACCGGCACCGCCGGCGATCACGGGCCGCCCGCTCGATGAACCGGCACTCGCGGGCGTCCTGCGCCGCGCACGCGCGAGCACCATCGGCCTGCCGGCGCCGCCCCCCGATGATCCCGAGGAGCTTCGGCTGTCGGCCGCCGGCATGGTCGACAAGACCGCGCTCCTCCGACATGCGGGACAGTGGTGGGTGCCGCACGGCGCCACGCCGAGTACGCACCTGCTGAAGCTCCCGCTTGGCCAGATCGGGCCGACCGGCACGGCCGGCGGGCAGCGTGATTTCGGCACCTCGGTCTGGAACGAGTGGGCGTGCCTCGCGTGGCTCCGCGAAGTCGGCCTCGATGCCGCGGAGGCCGATGTCGTCACCGCGACCGACGACGTCGGGATGGAAACGGCGCTCGCCGTCACCCGATTCGATCGCCGCTGGATGCCGGGGACCACGTCGACTCCCGACGGCGCGTGGCTTCGTCTCCCGCAGGAGGACGGGTGCCAGGCGTTCGGGCTGCCGCCGACCGCGAAGTACGAGAAGGGCGGTGGTCCGGGAATCGACCGCTGGTGCGCGCTGCTGATGGCCTCGCGCGCGCCCATCGCCGACGTGCGGACCTTCGTGCTCGCACAGCTCGCCTACTGGCTCCTCGCGGCGATCGACGGCCACGCCAAGAACTTCTCGCTCCGTCTCGAGGCCCGAGGCGGCTTCCGTCTCGCGCCGCTCTACGATGTCGTCTCGGCGTGGCCGGCGATCCTGCCAGCCGACGCGCGGCCATGGTCGACGCACACGATCGAGCAGGCCATGGCGTTTCGCACCGGAAATGCGCGGCCGCATGCCGTGTGGGCGGAGATCCAGCGGTACCACGTGCTCCGGGTCGCCGAGCGGTACGGCGGGCGTGCCCTCGTGGACGCCTGCGAAGCACTGGTCGCGCGCGCCGACGACGCGATGCGCGCGGTGGCTGCAGCCGCCCCGTCCGGGATGCCGCCGATGGTGCTCGAACGGATCACGACGGGGGTGGCGCGTGCGGTCACCCGCTGGAATGCCACGCCCGCGACGCGGCTCCGGTAGTGGCGTCGTGGACGAAGCGGCGCTCCTCACCACGAGGCGCCTGAGACGGGGCGGCCTCGGGCGACGACGCGCTGTCGCGCCGGCTCGCGCTCTCGGCAGCAGGGCGCTCACCGCACGCCACGACCGCCACGACCGCTGCCACCAGACACGTACGCCACATCGCCCTGTCCGCTCGCCGCGTCATGCGCTCCGCCCGCGTGGTACCTCGCTCATGAGACCGAGCACGTTCCCCTCGCTGTCGCGCAGGAAGGCCATCCGGAGATCGTGATCGGGCAGCGCCGCCACGAGGTGCGGCGCGCGCTCGACGCGGACGCCGCGCGCCAGCAGCGTCGCGTGGGCGGCGTCGAGATCGTTCACGCGATAGTAGAGGATCGACGAGGGCGCCGCATCGCCGCGCCCCTCGTGCGGGGTGAGCATGAGGCGCACGCCGCCGCAGTCGAAGAAGGCGAGCGACGGGGGCGCCTCGAAGAGGAGCCGCATGCCGAGCACGTCGCGATAGAAGCGGACGGCACGGGCGGTGTCCTGCACGACGATCGCAACCTGGCCGATGCGGTCGAGGTGGAGCTCCTGTTCGGCGGCGGCGGGGCTGCTGGCGGTCATGTCATCGACTCCGGAACGGGATTGTGCGACGGCGTTCACGCACGGTGTCGCACGGCGAACGATCGTGTGCATGCCGCCGGTCGCACAGGGGTGGTGCCACGCCGCGGGTGAGGAGGCGGCACGAGCCGCCGCGTCCGCGCGCCGCACGCTGCGCACGCCCACGTCACACCCGCAGCAGCCCCCGGAAGCCGCGTGACGCGTAGTACGACTGCGCGCCGTTGTGGTAGGTGAAGACGGTGTCGTAGCGCCGATCGCCGAAGAGCGCGCCGCCCAGGGCG
>JALOPO010000355.1 GCA_025453855.1 Gemmatimonadaceae bacterium | reverse complement strand
ACCACCCGCACGCACCATGACCACGCCCGCCCTCGACCAGCTCCGCCGGCAGCTCGACGATGCACGGCCGCTGGTCCGGCCACCGGCCGACGGGATCGTCGCCTTCCCGACGGGGGTGGCGGCGCTCGATGCGGTGCTCCCGGCCGGGGGGCTCCCGCGCGGACGGTTGACGGAGCTGCGCGGGGCGCCGGGCCAGGGGCGCACGACACTCCTGCGCCACGTGGTGCGCACCGCGCTCTGCGAGGGGCGATGGGTGGCGATCGTCGATGCCACGCGGACGCTGGCGGCGCAGGACTGGGCGCCGCTGCTCGCGGAGGCGCGCCGCACGCGGGCGGCGGCGGGGTGGCGCCCGGGGCGCGACGACGACGGGGCGGTGCCACGGCTGGCGGTGATCCGCCCCCCCGAGCCGGCGCGCGCGGCATGGTGCGCCGACGTGCTCCTGCGGGCGGGGGCGTTCGCGCTCGTGATCCTGGACGGGGCGCCCGCGCTCCCGCGCGCGGTGGTGGTGCGGCTCGCGCGCCTCGCGCAGGACCGGCAGGTGGCCTTCCTCCTCGCCGGCGACGATGCGCCGGGCACCACGCCCCCCATCGGGGCCGCGCTCCGCCTCGCCGTCTCGCACGAAGCGCCGCTGCCGCGCCGCCGTCGCCGCCGCGCGCTCGTGGTGCAGGTCACCAAGGGAGCGACGCCGGCGACGGTGCGCCTCCCCTACGCGCTCGCCATCCCGCGCCACCTCGGCCGCCATCCGCTCCCGCCCGATCGCAAGGCGGCGGCGAAGACGATCGCGCCGCGGCGGTGAGGGGCCAGCGCCGGTCCTGTCTCCCACACGATGCCGGCAGAAACCCTGCCACCGCTCGGAGCGCCACGAGATTCCACACCGACTGTCGTCCCCGGCAGTCCGACCTGATCTCGACCAACGCAGAGCGTGGTGCTCGAGATCGAACACTCACGGCAGCTTCATGATCGGCCGGCAGTCGGCGTCGCCGCACCACGCTGTCGCGGATGCCACGAGACGCAGTTCCAGGAGCGATGGCGCATGGCCTATCCGAAGCTCTTCTCGCGTGACGAGCTCGAAGCCGCACTCCAGTTCGTGTTCGATCCCGCGACCGCGCGTCGGCATGCGGAGGCGCTCGATGCAATGCCCGATGCGCGAGACCACCTGGCCGGTCGCGTGTCGCCGGACGAGCTCGCGCGGATCACACCCGAGAGCGTCGCGAACTACACGCCGGACACACTCGACCTCCTCACGCTGGTGTCGGATTCGTGTGCGGAACGGGCGTGGCGGCAACTGGGCATCTCGCCGGAGGAAGGCGAACGCCGGCGCGCGGCACTGCGGGCGCGCATCGACGAGACCGAACGCCCGTTGCCGTGAGCTGGTCGGTGTCACACGCCTGCTGCTCCACCATGGCTGTGCGCTTCTGCCGGCGCTGCGACACCTCGGCCGCGCGCCGATCCGACGTACCCCACTATCGCGGCCCCGCGAGCCGCGGATCGTCGAGCCGGGCGGCGGTGCGCAACGTGCGCAGCGTCATCAGGAAGTACGGCGCCCCGTCCTGCAGCAGCCGCAGCGTGCGCGGCCAGCGAACACCATCGGCCTCGATCGTCCCCTCGAGCCACGCGTCCTGCCGCACCGTCCCCTGCGCATCGCTGATCTCGGCCTGCAGGTGCACGAGCCGGCCCGTCGCGCGATCCATGTGCAGCACGACGTCGCGACGCCCGGGCCACGACACGCGCACGCCGGGATTGCCGGCCGTGTCGGGCGGGGCGGCGGTGCGCGTCACCGACGGCGCGCGCACGCCGACGAGGCGCATCAGCTCGTAGAGGTGGAACTCGTCACGCTCGGCCGCGAGCAGCGTCGGCGGCATGGGATCGAAGCGATCACCGGCCACGATCCAGCCGCGCGGCACGGCGATCACGAGCGCGCGCATCGTCGCCGGCCCGCGCGTCACGTCCCACGTGGCGACGATCGCCGTGTCGGGGGGCTGCACCATCCACGTGCCGGTGATCCGCACCACGCGACCACCGCTGGTGACGAACGCATCGCCCTCCCAGGTGAGCGCGCGTGCCGCCTGCAGCGCCTGTTCGCCACCGCCGGCCTCGATCGCGCGCGCGAGGAGCGAGTCGGGATCGGGGAGCGGCGCCTGCGCACGCACATCGCCCGCGGTCGCGCCGATCACGACTGCGCCGGCCACGACTGCACCGACGCCCAGCGCACCGCGCGCCCGGGTGATCACGCGCACTATCGCTGCACCCATGAGCGCACCTCGAAGCCGGCAGCGAGGACGAAGAAGGCGACCACCACGCCGTAGCCGGCGATCGCGGTGGCACCGTGCTGGCCGTCGCGATCGCGCATCGCGCGACGCCCCACGGCGAGGAGCGCGATCGCCAACAGCGGCATGAAGGCCGCGCCCACGATCGCGTACAGCTTCTGCATCGTCGCGAACTGGCGGAAGAGGCCGAGGGCCGGGACCGTCGCCAGCAGCGCGAGCGCGATGCGATACGGCCGCGACGTCACGTCCACCTCGCGGCGCGATCCGTCGCCCCGCTGCAGCTGCGCCCACGCATCGGCGAAGAGATACGGCACGCTCTGCCAGACGCCGAGCAGCGAGCACGTCACCGTTCCCCACGCGCCGATGAGGAAGGCCCAGCGTCCCGGTGCGCCGAGCCGCCCCTCGAGCTGGTCGGCGACGGCGAGGATCACCCCAGTCCCCTCGCCGCGCACGTCGATCGTGCTCCCGATCACGACCATCGCCACGCCGAAGAGCGCCGTCATCGCGTAGCCGATGGCGAGGTCGGTGCGGCACGCCGCGAGCGCACCGAGCCCCTCGCGCCCCTCCTCGCGGATCCAGTACCCGTAGCTGAGGATCGTCACCGTCCCGCCCACGCCGCCGATGAGCGCCACCGTCCAGCCGAGTCCCGCCCCCTGCAGCACCGGCTGCCGGTGCGCGCCGAGCTGCGCGACGATCGCCGGCCAGTCCTGCACGAGCACGAGCACCCCGGTGAGCACCACGATCGCGAACATCACGCCGATGCACGCCTTCATCACGCGCTGGAAGAGCGCGTAGCCGCCGCCGACCGATCACGAGCGCCACGCCGACCAGCGACGTCGTGATGCCGTAGGCGATCTTGCCGGTGCGCGCATCGAGGCCGCCAAGCACCGCGTGCGCCGTGACGCCGCACGCCCCCATGAGCGCGGCACCGACGAAGAAGCTCCACGCCACCATGTAGACGAGGAGCGCCACCAGCACGCCGCGCCCCGCATGGCGCGCGACGCTCTCGAGCGGCGTGTCGCCCGTGGCGAGCTGCCAGCGCGCGAGCCCCTCGCTGAGCAGGAACTTGAGCGCCGCCCCCACCAGCACCGCCCACGCGATCGTCACGCCGAGCTGGTGCCCGGTGAGCGCGGCGGTGATGAGGTCACCCGCGCCGACGCCGGTGGCGGCGACGAGGATGCCGGGGGCGATGGTGGCGAGCGAGGGGCGCGTCATGCGCGCGCGGTGACGGCCGGCCGGGACGACATGCCGGGCGAATGTACCCGCCGCGCCCGCCGCGACCGACCGGAGGCGTCTACGGGAAAACCCGTTGACAGCCGCGCCACCGGCGCCGATACTACGGCAACTTCCGTAGACAGGGGCGCCCATCGCATGGACGACATCCAGTTCACCCCGCGCGAGCTCGACGTGATGAGCATCCTCTGGCGGCTCGGCTCGGCCACGGTGGCCGACGTCAAGGAGCAGCTCGAGGAGCCGCTCGCGTACACCTCGGTGCTCTCGGCGCTGCAGACGCTCGAGGAGAAGGGGTTCGTGCAGCACGAGGCCGAGGGGCGCGCGTATCGCTATCGCCCGACGGTGGCGGCCGAGGTGGCGGGCGGGAGCGCGATCGCGCGCATCCGCGAGGCGATCTTCGCCGGCTCGGCGTCGCGGCTCTTCGCACAGCTCGTGCGCGACGAGCAGCTCCCGCGCGCCGAGCTCGAACGGATGCGGCGCCTCCTCGACCAGCGCCTGCAGGAGGGCGACGCATGATCGCGACCTGGATGCTGGTGACGCTGGTGCTCGGCGCGCTGGTCGCCGCGGCCGCCTGGTGCGCGAGCGAGCTGGCGGCGACGCGGCGCCTCCCGATGCGCTGGGCGTGGGTGGGCGGCATGCTGCTGCTCGTGACGCTCGCCGCGCTCACGCCGTGGCGGCGCAGCACGACGACGGTGATGGCGACGCTCCCGGCGAGCGCGCTGGTGGCGCCGACCGCGGTGGCCCCCGCGACCGATGCACCAACGCTGGCGGCACGACTCGGCGCCGCACTCGAGGCCACGCGCGCGCTCGCCGAGCGCACGCTTGGTGGTGCGACGACGCTGGCCACGCCGCTGCAGTGGCTCCTCGCCACGCTCTGGCTGTCGGCGACATGTGCCGTGCTCGCCGTCCTCGCGCTCACGTGGCGGCGCATGCGACGCGCGCGTGCCACGTGGCCGGTGCACGACGTCGATGGGCTGCCGGTGCGCATCGCGCCGCACGGGGCGCCGATGGTGATGGGGATCACCGCGCCCGAGATCGTCCTTCCCGCCTGGGCGCTCGCGCTCCCCGCCGCGCGGCGCACGCTGGTGCTCGCGCACGAACGCGAGCATGTGGCGGCGCGCGATCCGTGGCTGCTGGCGATGGCGGCGACGATCGTCGCGTTGCTGCCGTGGCACCCCGCCGCCTGGTGGATGGCGTCGCGGCTCGCGCGTGCCATCGAGACCGACTGCGATGCGCGCGTGCTCGCCGCCGGCGTCCCGGTGCGCGACTACGGCGCCCTCCTCCTCGACGTCGCGGCTGTGCCGTGCGCGCCGTCGCTCCTTGCCCCCTGGCCGGCCCTCGGCGGGGAGCGCTCCACCCTCGAGACCCGGATCCTGGCCATGACCTCGCGTCCCTCGCGTCACCCGCTGCTCCGTACCGGCGCGTTCGGCGCCGCCGCGCTCGCCCTCGTCGTCGTCGCCTGCGATTCGTCGAAGCTGCCGACGAGTGCGGAGGTGGAACGCATGGATGCCTCACAGGCGACGGCGCGCGTGATGGCCGTGAGCTCGGC
>JALOPO010000354.1 GCA_025453855.1 Gemmatimonadaceae bacterium | reverse complement strand
CGCGTCGCGATTCGGCCGCCGCGCGCAATCGTGCGCGGCCGGCCGTCATCGACAGCGCCGATCGCCCGTTCCGCCTGCCGCCGCTGCGGGATCGCTGATCGTGTTCGCCTGGGTTCGCCTGCTCGTGCTGGTGGCCGTGCTCGTCGCGGCGGAGTTCGTCGTGCAGCCCTTGCTCGGGTGGCGGGTGCGTCTCGATCTTCTCGTCGTCGCGCTGCTGCTCTTCGCGATCCGCGTGCGTCCCGGCGCGGCGGCGCTCGCCGGCCTGGTGCTCGGCGCGCTCGCCGATGCCGCGTCCCCGAGCGGACTCGGGAGCGGCATGCTGGCCCTCGCCACGGTGGGCTACGTGACGAGCTGGCTGAAGGCGGCCTTCTTCGCCGAGAATGCGGTGCTGAACTGGATCGTGATCTTCGCCAGTGCGTGGGGGGCGACGCTGCTGCGGCTGCTGCTCGGCGGCGGCGTCTTCGAGCCGGGCTTCGCGATCGAGGCGCTGGTGTGGGCCCCGCTGTCGGCGGCGGCGACGGCCTTCGTCGGCGTGCTGCTCTTCATGGCGGTCCGTCCCGCGCTGCGCGAGATCTCGTCGTGAGCTTCCACCCGAACGACGTGGCGCGTCGCGCGGCCGCGTCGCGCGCGCTACTGGCGCTCGGCTTCGTAGCGCTCGTGGGCGCGTTCTTCCGCGCGCAGGTGCTCCGCAACCGCGAGTACGTGGCGCAGGCCGAGGAGAACCGCCTGCGCGAGGTGCCGCTCCCCGCACCGCGCGGGATCATCTACGATCGCACGGGTGCGGTGATCGCCGAGAACCTGCCGGGCTACTCGGTGTCGCTGCTCAGCCCCACGGCCGACTCGCTGCGCACGGCGATGCGGCGACTCTCGAACATCATCCCGATCACCGACGACCAGGTGGAGGCGGCGGTGCGGCGCTGGCGGCGCGCGCCCACGCGGCCGGCGGTGATCCTCCCCGACGCGCCGTTCGACGTGGTGGCGGTGCTCGAGGAGCGACGGATCGAGAATCCGGGGCTCATCATCCAGAGCACGCCCAAGCGCTACTACCCCGAGGGACCGGCGGTGAGCGCCTTCGTGGGCTACACGGGCGAGATCACCGAAAAGGAGCTCGGCGACAGCACCTGGTCGGAGTACACGGCCGGGCAGCAGATCGGCAAGGGCGGACTGGAGCGGCAGTACGAGAAGCAGCTGCGGGGCGCGGAAGGGGTGCGCTTCGTCGAGGTGGATGCGCGCGGCCGCGTGGTGCGCGAGGCGGGGGCGCGGCAGGACCGGCCGCCGCAGTCGGCGCCGGCGCTGCGCACGAACATCGACATGGAGCTGCAGCGCTTCGTGGCCGAGCTGGTCGGCGACTCGCTGCGTGCCGGCGTGGTGGCGCTCGAGCCGACCTCCGGGGCGGTGCTCGCGCTCTACAGCGGCCCGTCGTACGACCCGAATCGCTTCATCGGCGGCATCCCGGCCGATTACTGGCGCGACCTGAACACCGATCCCAAGCGCCCGCTCTACAACAAGGTGATCCAGGGGCGCTATCCCCCCGCGAGCACGTGGAAGCTGGCCACGAGCGTGATGGGGATGGAGGCGGGGCTGGTGAACCTCGACACGCGGATGCCGGTGCCGTGCACCGGCGGCTTCCGCTTCGGGCGCTACTTCAAGTGCTGGAACAAGCGCGGGCACGGCAACGTGAACCTGCGCCAGGCGATCGAGCAGAGCTGCGACGTCTTCTTCTACCAGCTGGGGCTCAAGCTGGGGCTCTCGCGACTGGTGGCGGGCGGCATCAAGCTCAAGATGCGCGAGCGGTCGGGCGTGGACCTGCCGAACGAGACGCAGCCCGCCTTTCCGCGCGACGCGCAGAACTACTTCAACCAGCGCTACGGCGTGCGCGGGTGGGTGGCGGGTTCGGTGTCGCTCAACCTCTCGATCGGGCAGGGCGAGAACGCGCAGACGCTGATCAACATGGCGCGCTTCTACACGGCGCTGGCGACCGACGGCCATGCGGCGCGCCCCGAGATCGTCTCGCGGCGGCCGGAGCGGGAGCGGATCATCAACCTCGACTCGGCCCAGATGCAGGGGCTGCGCGACGCGATGGCCGGCGTGGTGAGCGGGCGCGGGACGGCGGGGAGCGCGCGGATCCAGGGGATCACCGTCGCCGGCAAGACCGGGACGGCGCAGAACCCGCCGAACCCCGACCATGCGTGGTTCGTGGGCTTCGCGCCGGCCGAGGCACCGAAGGTCGTGGTGGCGGTCTTCGTCGAGTACGGCGAGCACGGCTACGTGGCGGCGCGCCTCGCGACCAAGGTGATGGAGAAGTACCTCAAGGTGTCGGCGGCGCCGACGGTGGTGACGGAGTGATCCGGCGGATCCCCGACCTGCCACTCCTCGTGGTGGCGCTCGCGCTCAGCTGCTTCGGGATCGCGATGGTCTACTCGGCCGGGCAGACCGATGCCGTGACCTTCGTCGTGAACCTGTGGAAGACGCAGCTCGCCTTCTTCGTGGTGGCGGTCATCGCGGCCTTCCTGGTGCAGCGCACCTCGGTGCGCTTCCTCGACTGGGCGACGCCGTTCGCCTATGTCCTCACGCTCGTGCTGCTGGCGGCGACGCTCGTCCTGGGCTCGGGCGCAGGGACGGCGGCGAGCTCCAAGAGCTGGCTGCGCATCGGCGGCGTGAGCATCGGGCAACCGGCGGAGATCGCGAAGATCACCGTGGTGCTCATGCTCGCGCGCGTGCTCGCCAATCGGCGCGAGCCCCCGGAATCGCTGCTCGACCTCTGGCACCCGGCGCTCATCGTCGGCATCCCCTGGGTGCTGATCATGCTGCAGCCCGACCTCGGCACCGGCATCGTCTTCGTGGGGATCTTCTTCGCGATGCTCTTCTGGTCGGGGGTGAGCTGGCGGCTCCTGCTGCTGGTGGCGAGCCCCGCGATCTCGCTCGTGCTGGCCTTCAACACGCAGGTGTGGGGGGCGTGGTTCATCGTCCTCCTGCTGCTCGTCTGGTACTATCGCCCGTACCTGATCGAGGGCGTCGGGCTGGTGACGGTGAACGTGCTCACGGGCGTGATCGCGCCCGTGCTGTGGGAGAAGCTGGCACCCTACCAGCAGAAGCGGCTCCTCGTCTTCCTCGACCCGAGCATCGACGCGAAGGCCAGCGGCTACCACGTGATCCAGTCGCAGGTGGCGATCGGCTC
>JALOPO010000353.1 GCA_025453855.1 Gemmatimonadaceae bacterium | reverse complement strand
GAGCACGTCGCGCTCGCCCTCGCCATGCTCGCCGACGTGGGGCTCGAGGAGGGCGACCTCGCCTGCGGCGCGCACGAACCGCTCGCGGCGCGCGGCGCGCGCCTCCTGCGCGAGGCGGCCGCGCTCCCCACGCGCGCCCACAACAACTGCTCGGGCAAGCACGCCGCGATGCTCGCCGCTTCCACCACGCACGGGTGGACACCGCACGGCTACGAGCGTCCGCTGCACCCCGTGCAGCGCCGCATCCGCGAGACGCTCCCGACCTTCACCGCCCTCGACGACGAGCGCATTGAGCTCGCCATCGACGGCTGCGGCGTCCCGGTCTTCGTCCTCCCGCTGCGCAACATGGCCACCGCCTGGGGGCGCCTCGCGCGCCACGCGCACGACGAAGCGGCGGCCGCGCGCGTGCTGACGGCGATGGCGACGCATCCGTTCCTCGTCGGCGGCACCGATCGCTTCGACACGGTGGTCATGGAGGAGACGGGCGGCAACGTCGTCTGCAAGATCGGCGCGGAAGGGGTGCATTCGCTGTGCATCCGCGATCGCGCGCTCGGCCTGGCGGTGAAGGTGGCCGACGGCGCCCAGCGCGCGCAGTACCCGGCGGTGCTCCGGCTCCTGCAGCACCTGCACGCCCTCCCCGCCACGCTCCCGCCACGCCTCGCGGCCTTCCTGGTCACGCCGGTCCGCAACACGCGCGGCGAGACCGTGGGCGAGATCCACCCCGCCGCCTGATCCCGCCACGCAAAGGATGATGCCCGCGTGAATCCGGTGACACGCCCCGTCCCCGACGATGCTACCGTCTCGGTGTTCGATCCCGACACGCGACTCCTCGTGCGTCTCGCCGGCGTGATCGCGGCGGGGAGCGAGGAGGCGATGCGCCTGCACATCGCCGCCGCGCGTCACCTTCCCGCACCGTGGGTGGACGAAGTGCTCCTCCAGTCGTACCTCTTCGCCGGCTTCCCGCGCACGCTCAACGCGCTGCGCGAGTGGCGACGCACGAGCGGCCACGCCGCCCCCTCGGGCGACCGGGACGCGGCCGATCCGGTCAATGCGGTCGAGTGGCGTGCGCGCGGCGAGGTCACCTGCGCCCGCGTCTACGGCGCGATGTACGACAAGCTCCGCGACAACGTCGCCGCGCTGCACCCGGCGATCGACGCGTGGATGGTGACCGACGGCTACGGCAAGGTGCTCAGCCGCCCCGGGCTCGATCTCGTCCGCCGCGAACTCTGCGTCATCGCCGCCTGCGCACTGGCGCGACAGGATCGCCAGCTCCACTCGCACCTCCACGGTGCGCTCAACGTCGGTGCCACCGCCGGCGACGTCACCGCGACGCTCGACGCACTCGAGGAGCTCCTCGACGCCGACAGCAGCACGCGCTACCGCCTCCTCTGGGCCCGCGTTCGCGCGGCCCATGCTTCCGGATCCACCGCATGAGCAGCAACTCGCCCTTCATCGATCGTGTCGTCGTGCGCGTCGTCGCCGGCACCGGCGGATCGGGCCAGACCTCGTTCCGCCGCGAGAAGTTCGTCCCGCAGGGCGGCCCCGATGGCGGCGACGGCGGCAAGGGGGGCGACGTCATCCTGCGCGCCGACAGCAACCTCGCCACGCTCCTCGACTACACCTATCGCGACCGGTGGGAGGCGGAGCGCGGCCAGCACGGCGAGGGCTCCAACCGCACCGGCGCCTCGGGTGGCGACGTCGTCCTCCCCGTCCCGCCGGGCACCGTCGCCTACGACGCCACCACGCGCGAGCTCCTCGGCGAACTCCTCGATCACGGCGACGTCCTCCGCGTCGCCAAGGGGGGACGCGGCGGTAAGGGGAACGCCTTCTTCGCCACCGCCACGCACCAGTCGCCGCGCGAGTGGCAGCCGGGCGAGGAGGGCGAGGAACGGTCGCTCATCCTCGAGCTCAAGCTCATCGCCGACGTCGGCCTCGTCGGCGCACCGAACGCGGGCAAGAGCACCCTGCTCTCCGTGATCTCGGCCGCGCGCCCGAAGATCGCCGACTACCCGTTCACCACGCTCTCGCCCAACCTCGGCGTCGTGCCGATGAGCGACCACCGCTCGTTCGTGGCCGCCGACATTCCCGGCATCATCGAGGGCGCCCACGAAGGGAAGGGGCTCGGCCTCCAGTTCCTGCGCCACATCGAACGGACGCGCATCCTCGCCTTCCTCATCCCCATCGACGCCATGGACTGGCAGGCGGAGTACGACGCGCTCCGCCGCGAGGTCGCGGCCTACTCGGCCGAACTCGCGGCCAAGCCGCACATGGTCGTCTTCTCCAAGCTCGACCTCCTCGGCGAGGACTACGTCCCCGAGATCGAGGCGCCCGACGCCGTCGCGCGCCTCAGCCTGAGCGCCGCCAACCGCACCGGCCTCGACGAATTCAAGGATGCATGCTGGTCGCAGCTCCTCGGCATGCGCCAGCAGCAGGCCGCGACCGTGCGCGCCACCCAGGTCCCCCTCCCGTGACCGATGCCGCGCACGCCGCACTCGCCCTCCGCTTCGCCGCCGGCATCGGCACGCGCGGGTGGCACGCGGCCGTGCGCACCCACGGCGGGACCGACGCGGCGGTACGCGCACTCGCACCGGCAATCCGTGACGCCGCGCTGACCCGCGCCGATCGCATCGCGGCCGCGTCGCGCGAGATCGGCGCGCGCCTGCTCGTGCACGGCAGCGACGACTACCCGGCGCCGCTCGCGGATCTCGGCGATGACGCGCCGCCGGTGCTGCATGCGCTGGGCTCGCTCGACACGCTCGCGGCGCCGTGCATCGCGATCGTCGGCACGCGCCACGCCACCGCCCCCGGCCTGCGCGCCGCGGAGCGGCTCGCGCAGGTGGCCGCCGCCGCCGGCGCGACGATCGTCTCCGGCCTCGCCCGCGGCATCGATGCCGCGGCGCACCAGGGCGCACTCGCCGGTCGCGACGGCGCAACGGTCGCGGTACTCGGCACCGGCGTCGACATCCCGTATGATCATCGCGGCACTCGCGCGCTGCACGGTGGTCGTCGAGGCGGGCGAGGGGAGCGGCGCGTTGCTCACCGCTGCCGCCGCAACCGCGCTCGGCCGCGACGTCGCCGCAGTGCCCGGCGCCTTCGAGGCCCACTCGTGCCGCGCCAGCAACCGCCTGCTGCGCGACGGTGCCCAGGTCATCGCCGACGAGGCCGACCTCCTCACCCTCGCCGGCCTGCATGGCGCCGCGGTCGCCGCGACGCGGCACGAGCGCGACGCCGCCCCCGACTCGCTCGACGATGCCGAGCGCGCCGTCTGGCGCGCCCTCGCGCACGGCGCGCTTCCGGTGGATGAGGTGGTGCATCGCGCGCTTCCGGTGGATGAGGTGGTGCATCGCGCCGGCTGGGCGGCCGACGCCTGCCTCGCCGCGGTGACCACGCTCGAGCTGCGCGGCCTCGTGCGCGCGACCGCCATCGGCACGCTGGAGCGCGCGTGACCGCCGCCGACACGCGTGCCCTGGCCGTACCCGCGATCGCGATGCCGGCCCTCGCGCCGCGACACGTCTACGTGCACGTCCCGTTCTGCGCGCGGCGCTGCAGCTACTGCGACTTCGCCATCGCCGTGCGACGCACCGTGCCGTGGCGCGACTTCGTCGACGGCATCGCGCGCGAGCTGGCGACCCGCGCGCCGACCGGCGACGGCGCTGCATCGCCGACACAGTCGATCGACACGCTCTATCTCGGCGGCGGCACCCC
>JALOPO010000352.1 GCA_025453855.1 Gemmatimonadaceae bacterium | reverse complement strand
CGTCACGCCATCAGAACGCCCACCCCATCGAGAAGCGCGGGAAGATGCGCGCGAACGGCAGGTCGGTGTTCTCGGGCTGGTTGAGCAGCCGCTGCGCCCCGACGCCGAGGCCGATCGTGAAGCGCTGGCTCGACCCGATGATCCAGCGCTGGTCGAACTGGAAGCCGATGGTCGGGCTCTCCTCGGTGCGCGAGACGCACGCCTGGCAGCCGCTCGGCACGGCCGACACCTGGCGGTAGTAGCCGACGCTCGGCCCGATCGAGAGGTTCTTCAGGCGACGCCCGCCGGGATACCAGCGCAGCACGACATCGACGTTGGTGAAGCGATCGAACTCGTCGAAGTCGAACGGCGAGGGGATCCAGGTGTCGTCGTCGGTGTTGCGGTTGCGACGCGGCCAGAAGTGCAGTGCATTCACGCCGAGCGAGGTGTTGCTCCCGACGCCGAACTCGATCTCGCCGGCCACGAAGTCGGGCGTGATGAGCGTGAACGGGTTGACCTGGACGACCACGTTGCGGACGGGGAGCTCGCTCGCGGGGGCAGGCACCTGCTGCGCGGCGACGCGCGCGGGCGCGGCCGCCACGGTGGCAGCGACGACGAGGGCAGCGAGCAGGCGCACCGGATGTCGGTCGGGCATTGCGTTGATCTCCTTGAGTGTGGCGGCGCCCCGGGGGAGGGTGGGGCGACGCCGTTCGTGCCGGCAACCACGTGACGCGCACCACAGTGCAGCGACCGCGCCACCCCGCGAACACCGCGGAGCGCTGCCGGTCCCTGCGCACGCCGGGCGCGTCGGCCCGGCGCGTCGCACTTCGCCACGCGTCGGTCGCACACGATCCGTGTCGACCCGACGCGCGACGACGCTCAGAAGACGACGCCCACCGCGAGCCGTGCGGTGGGGAGGAAGTCGGGGACGATGCGCTGCGTGCGCTCGTTCACGAAGCGCTTCACGCCCACGCCATAGCTCACCGTCATGCGCCCGCGACTCACGAGGTGCGAGCGGTCGACCTGCAGCCCGAAGCCAAGGCGGGTCTCGTTCCGCGTCCCCTCGTCGGCGGGCGTGCCGGTGCAGCCGCCGCGAAAGTCCCCGCACTCGTCGGACGTCCCGCGCGTCACGCCCACCAGCGGCGTGATCGACCAACCGTCCCACATGCGGTCACCGAGCCAGAAGCGGTACTTGGCGTCGACGGAGAGGACGGCGAAGTCGTCGCTCCCGTTCAGGTAGCCGAGCCCGAGCCCCACCGACTGCAGCTCGGCGGTGCGCACCTCGGCATCGCCGTAGAACGACAGGGCGAAGGGGGCGAGCGGGTTGAGGCTCACGTGACGCGGGCGCTCGGTGCGGGCCTGCGCCGACGCGGTGGTGACCGTCGTGGCCAGCAGCCCCGCGAGTGCGAGGCCGCGCGGCGCGATCGTGCGCATGGAGCGAAGGAGAGGAATCGGCATGTGCAAGGAGCGTGGGGCGCCGACACGCAGGTGTCGCGCTCGCCGGGAGTGGAAGGAAGGCCCGTGCCACGCCGCAAGTCGTTGCGACGCAACACCGGCGGCATCTTCACGGCCTGTCGCTGTCCCCTCGCGAGGACAGCGTCGTGTCGGGGATGCGGGGTCCATGGTCCGTCACCGCGACTCGCGGGATCCGGCCCTCGGGGGCGCATGTGGTCCGCGTCGCGTCGCCGCCTAGCGCCCCATCGCCCGGAGCTCGACGAGCATGCAGTGGTCCTGCACCACGTCGATCCCCGCGCGCGCGAGGCGCTCCGCCGACTCGTCGTGGCGGATGCCGAGCTGCATCCAGACGAGCGTCGGCTTCACGGCGAGGATGTCGTCGACGTGCGGCGGGATGTCGGCGGGGCGCCGGAAGAGCTGCACCACGTCGATCGGGCCCGGCACGTCGCGCAGCGACCGATGGACCGGCCGGCCGAGGATCTCGGTGACCTCGGGATAGTAGGTCGGCACGGGGACGATCTCGAAGCCGGCCTGCTGCGCGTACTCCGGCACGTAGAAGGCCGGCGCGCCGCTCTCGGCGGGCTTGATCCCGACCACCGCGATCCGGTGCTGCCGCGCGAGGGCGGCATGGATCGCCTTGCGATCGGTGAGGAGGTGGGCGCGCCAGGCCTCGGCATCAGGTGTGGTCATGATGGCCGGAATGCTATGCCGGCGATGCGCGATCGGCAGCGGGGGCGGCGCGAACACCGGAGCGAGGTCACGACGGCGAGCCGCATGGGTCGGGCCCCGACGGTCCACCCGGTAGATTGTCCGGACTCCTGCCGAGTGCGGTACCGCCGCTCGCGTGGCGACCCACTGGCCGGCTCCTCCCCGACTTCCTGGTGTTCCCCATGCGCTTCCTCGTGCTCGGCCGCGGCCTGCAGGGCTCGGCCTGTGCCTTCGACCTCCTCCGCCAGCCGGGCGTGAGCCAGGTCCGCATCGCCGATCTCGACGTCACCGCCCTCCCCGCCTTCCTCCCGCACGACGAGCGCCTCGTCGCCGTGCACCTCGACGTGCGGAACCACGACGCGGTGCTGCGCGAGTTCGCGCAGGTCGACGCGGTGCTCTCGGCGATCCCGTACTACTTCAACGGACCGCTGGCCGCGCTCGCGGTGCAGGCCGGCGTGCACTTCGCCGACCTGGGTGGCAACACCGAGATCGTCTTCGAGCAGAAGCGGCTCCACGACGCGGCGGTGGCGAGGGGGGTGAGCGTCGTCCCCGACACCGGCCTCGCGCCCGGCATGGTGAACGTGCTCGCGGAGCACGGGATCCGGCAGCTCGATCGCACCGACAGCGTGCGGCTCTACGTGGGCGGGCTCCCGCAGCACCCCGAGCCGCCGCTCAACTACCAGATCGTCTACAGCATCGAAGGGGTGCTCGACTACTACACGACGCAGTCGTGGGTGGTGCGCGACGGCCGGCGCACGCAGGTGACGGCGCTGAGCGAGATCGAGCCGGTGCACTTCGATGCGCCGGTGGGCGAGCTCGAGGCGTTCCACACCGCCGGCGGGCTGTCGACGATGGCGTGGCGCTACGAGGGGAAGATCCCGGTGATGGAGTACAAGACGCTCCGCTATCCGGGCCACGCGAAGCTCATGGCCGACCTGCGCGCGCTCGGCCTCTTCGACACCGAGCCGGTGGACGTGAAGGGGGCGAAGGTCTCGCCGCGCGACGCCTTCATCGCCACGGTGGGGCCGAAGCTGCGCAAGCCGAACGG
>JALOPO010000351.1 GCA_025453855.1 Gemmatimonadaceae bacterium | reverse complement strand
CGGCGCGCCTGGTCGAGCGAGGGATCGGCGCGCAGCGAATCGCGCAGCGTGCGGTGCAGCGCCTGCCAGCGCGCGCCGACGGCGGCCGTGTCCCAGTGCGAGCGCGTGACGATGGCGGCGACGCTGTCGAGATAGGCGACCGCCGAGTCGGCCGGGGCGCCCTGCGCAGGGAGCGTGGCGCCGCGGGCGACGGGATGCACGAGGAGCGCGCAGGTCGCGGTGGCGACGGCGCGGGTCAGCTGCCGCATCGCTGGTAGAGGACGAGGGTGAGCGCGACCTCGATGGCGGCGACGATCATGGCACCCACGACGAGCCCCCGCGACCGACGTCGCGGGGGCGTGCCGAAGGTGCGTCCGCAGGCGGCGCAGGTGGTGGCGTCCAGCGGCGCGGGGGCACCACAGTCGCCGCAGCGGGCGTCCATCCGGTCAGGGGACGAGGGAGGTCGTCGTCGAGACGGTGGTGGTGCGCGGCGTGCCGGCCGGTCCCTGCCACTTCTCGAACCAGCTGCGAAGATACAGCTGCGTGCGCAGCCAGTTGGAGGGCGTGCTCGACGTGCCGTGCCATTCGTTGTTGAAGCGGATCATCGCCGTGGGCACCTTCCGGAGCCGGAGCGCCTGGTAGTACTCCTCGGTCTGCGGCATCGGCGTGCGCAGGTCCTGCACGCCGGTCATGAGCATCGTGGGCGTCTTCACGTTGCCCACGTACATGAGCGGCGACCGGCGCAGGTGCTCGCTCGGATCCTCCCACGGGAGCTTGGCGAAGTTGCGGTACCAGCTGGCGCCGTCGGTGGTGCCGACGAAGCTCAGCCAGTTGGTGACCGGGCAGTTGGCGCTCGCCGCCGCGAAGCGGTCGGTGTGGCCGACGATCCAGCTGGTGAGCACGCCGCCGCCCGAGCAGCCGAAGACGTAGAGGCGATTCGGGTCGGCGATCCCGCGGCCGACCACCGTGTCGACCGCGGCCATGAGGTCGTCGAAGTCCTTGCCCGGATACGCGTTCTTGATCGCGTTGCCGAAGGCGCTGCCGTAGCCCGTGCTGCCGCGCGGGTTGGTGTAGAGCAACACGTAGCCGTTGGCGACGTGCTCCTGCCGCGCGAGCGAGAAGCCGCCGTTGTACATGGCGTGCGGCCCGCCGTGGATCTCGAGCATGAGCGGGTACGTGCGCCCCGCCTGGAAATCGGGCGGCGTCACCAGCCACCCTTGCGTGCGCACCCCGTCGGGGCTCGTGAACCAGAGCTCCTGCACCTGGCCGAGCGCCTTGCCGGCGAGGACGTCGTCGTTCACGCGCGTGAGGCGCACGATCTCGCCCGGCGCACGCAGCGAGAGCCTCACCACGTCGTTCGGCTCGAGGGCGGTGCTCTGGATGCCGACGGCGGTGCCGTCCCTGCCGATGTCGGTCACGTTCAGCACGCGCTTGCCGCTGGTGATCGCACGCACGTCGCCGCCCGCGGCGTTCACCGCGTACAGGTGGCGATAGCCCTCGTTCTCGGCCGAGAACCAGAGCGTGCGCCCGTCGGCGCTCCAGCGGATCCCCTGCGGCGTGCGATCGAACTTGGCCGTCAGCACGCGCACGTTGCCCCCCTCGGCGTCCATCACGTGCAGCGCGGCGTCCTGCCAGGTGGCGTCGGTGCTGTCGTAGCCGGTGTAGGCGATCCACCGGCCGTCGGGCGACGGGACGGGATTGGCGTCCGGGCCCTTGCGCGTGGTGAGCGCGCGGATCGTGCCGGTGGCGACGTCGAGCTTGTAGATGTCGCTCTCGCGCCACGCGTAGTCGGCCTCGGGGGTGCGCAGCGCCGAGAAGACGAGCGACTTGCCGTCGGGCATCCACTCGGGGGCGCCATGGTTCCAGTCTCCGGTGGTGAGCTGGCGCGGCACGCCGCCGTCGCTGCCGACGACGAAGACGTGCTGGAAGCCGTCGTCGGTGAAGCCCTGCCGGTCACGCCGGTACTCGAGCTTCGTGACCACGCGCGGCGGCTCGGTCCACTTGGCCCCCTTGGGCGCGGCGGGCATCGCAATGCGCCAGTCGTCCTTCTTCGGCACGCTCATGCGGAAGGCGATCTGCGTCCCGTCGGGCGACCACTCGGCATCCGTCGGCGCCTCGGTGAGGCGCGTGAGCTGCGTGACGGCGCCCTCGGCGTCCATGAAGCGCACCCAGAGCTGGTTCCCGCTCGGCTTCCCGTCCGCGATGTAGAGGAGCTTGGTGCCATCGGGCGACCAGCGCGGGTTGGACCCCTGCACGAGGAGGCGCTGGCGCGTGCCGTCGGCGTTCATGAGCCAGATGGCCGAGTCCCACTTGTCGTTCACCTTGTCGACGGTGCGGCGCGTGAAGAGCACCTGCTTGCCGTCGGGCGAGAGGCGCGCGTCGCTCACGTCCTCCCAGTCGAGGTAGTCGGCGACGGTGACGCGTGCGGCGGGGCGCACGCCCTGCTGGGCGTCGAGCGCGAGCGGGAGCGCGAGCACGGCGAGCGCCGTGACGCGGGCGGAACGGGCGAGGGACATGGCGACGCTTCCCGGGTGAGAGGACAGGCGACGGTGGACCGACACGCTACGACCGGCGACGGTGGCGAACAACGCCGCGTGCGCGCGGGGGGCGGGCATCGCGCACGGTGACGCCCCCGTGCTGCGGATGACGGCCGAGCGGGGCGCGGCGTTGAGGCGGCGCCCCCGCACGTGGTCACGCGCGGCGATTGGGGGCGCGACGTGGGCCTCGACGTGCCGCGGTGGAATGCCGCGCCCGCGTCACGCCCGCCGCGTCCGATGCGGCAATGCGCCTAGCTTGCGGCGCTCCCCGTTCGTCCCCACGCGACGTTCCCCGACGCCATGACCTTCACATCCGCTCCGCGCACCCTCGCCGACTTCCAGGCCGCCGGCGCCGACTGCCTCCCCGGTACGCTCGGCATGCTGGTGGAGGAGGTGAGCGACGGCCGCGTTCGCCTCTCGCAGCCCGTCACGCGCGCGCTCTTCAACCCCAACGGCGCGCTCCATGGCGGCGCGGTGGTCGCCCTGGCGGACCAGCGCCACCGACGGCACGATGGAGGCCACGGCGACGCCGGTGCACCTCGGTCGCACGACGCAGGTCTGGGACGCGGAGGTCGTGCATCGCGACTCCGGTCGCCGCCTCGCGCTCGTGCGGGCGACGCAGCTGCTCGTCCGGTAGCGAGTCCGGCGCACATGGTGCGGGGGCGGTGCGGCGCGAACTGCTGATGGGCCGCTGCCTCCGTGACCGGGGCGCCTCCGTGCCACGGAGCGCGCCGAGCGTGCGGGTGGGTCTATAGCAGTCCCTCCGCATGGCCGGTGGGTGACGGTGCGCTGCGCGAGGAACGGAGGGGTGTGGCGCCACCGGCCGATACGCACCGGGAGCCGTCGCGCAGCGGGACCAATCCAAGGAATTGTTGATGGTCCCGCGCCTGCGGGCGCGCCCGCGTGGCTCCAGCAGGTGGCGTTGCCTGCAGTTCCCCGTTCCTCGCGCAGCGCACCGTCACCCACCGGCCATGCGGGCGGACTGCTCCGCGCCCGCCGCGCACACGGACCCCTCCGTGGAACGGACGCCCCCCGCCCACGGAGGCATCGGCCCATCCGCAGTTCGCGCGGACGCCCCCCGGACACGGACGCATCGCGCCCGGAGCAGCCCGCGACGAACCCGCCACGCGAGCGGACGTCGGGGTCAGTCGCCGCGGTAGAGGCA
>JALOPO010000350.1 GCA_025453855.1 Gemmatimonadaceae bacterium | reverse complement strand
TTGAGCCGGCTCTTCACCGTGCCAAGGTTCACGCCCGTGATCTCGGCGATCTCCTCGTAGCTCTTCCCCTCGAGCTCGCGGAGCACGAAGACCTCGCGGTGATGCGGCGGCAGCGTCGCCACCACGTCCTCCACCGCCGCCTGCAGGTAGCGCTTGTGGTACTGGTCGTCCGGGCGCGCGTTGGTGTCCTCGAAGTCGAGCGGGCGCTCCTCGTCCTCGGTGAACTTGTCGCGCACCGCCTGGAAGAGCACGAGCGGATTGCGCGACCGGTTGCGCAGCTCGTTCTTCGCCAGGTTGCTGGCGATGGTGTAGATCCAGGTGCTGAACTTCTTCGACGGATCGAAGCGGTGCAGGTGGCGATACACGCGGATGAAGACCTCCTGCACGAGATCCTCGGCCTTCTCGCGATCGCCGATGGTGCGGTAGATGAAGTTCAGGAGCCGCCCCTGGTAGCGCTCGACCAGGAGGTCGAAGGCGATGGGGTAGCCCTCGAGGAACGCCGTGACGACGTCCGCGTCGGACGCCGCGCGCAGCTGCTCGCGGCGCGACGGGGCGCCGAGCACGCGCGCCGGGGCGAGCTCACGAACGGTGGAACGGGCGGCCTCGGCCATTGTTGACTCCGCGTCGGGGTGGGTGGGCGGCGACCGGTGCGTACCGGGATCGCCACCTCGCCTCCCCTATGGGCATGCCCCGTGCCCATCGCGGAACTTCGGGGAACACGAGGCAAGTGATTGTCCTGCAATTACTTGCCACGGTCGTGCAGCCGTGACGATTCGGCGCTGTCCACTTTCCGGGACGTCACAGGGGCAGGGAGTCCTGCCGGGAGGACACCGGGGCTGCCTGGCTGACGTCGCTGACGGCGAGGAGATGAGGAGACGCGCGGGTGCCGCCTCTCGTCGCCGGAGCCGAGCCCGAATAATGTCCGAAGGCGTCTATGCAGCGCCTTGGCGCTGCTTGCTCGCCCGCCGGGCACGACGCACCGTTGCGGCGAGCCGACCTCACCCCCGCCATTCCCACCATGTCGCACGACAGCCTGCTGGCCGCCGTCCTGGACTCGTGGGATCGGAACAACGCGATCCTCGCGGGCCTCCTGCACGCCATTCCGGCAAACGCGCTCGACCTCCGCGCGACGCCGACGAGCCCGACGATCGCCGGGCTGTTCCAGCACATGCACTACTGCCGGCTGGTCTTCGTCGCCGAAAGCGCGCCGGAGTGCGCCGTGCCGGTGCCCGAGGGCGAGTGGCACCCCGAGCACGACCGCGACCAAGTGGCCCGGCAACTGTCCGAGAGCGCGCGGGCCGTCCGCGGCGCGGTCGAGCATCGACTCCGCGCCGGCACCGCGATGGACCAGCACTACGACCATCCCATCCTGCTGCTCCAGCACCTGATCTGGCACGAAGGCTACCACCATGGCCAGATCAAGCTGCTGCTCAAGCTCGCGGGGCAGCCGTTCGACGACGAGGCGATCGGGCCGTCGACCTGGGACGTGTGGATCGTGAAGCGCTGATCACGCGGCGTGGCCGCGAGGCGTACCTCGCGTGGGAGCGAGCAGTGCATCGCGCGTCGCGGACACCATGCCGCGACACGCGACGCCGCGGCGGACTCACGGCTGCGACCGCCCCTGCAGCACTCCCTCCGCCCCCTGGAAGTACCAGCGCCCGCTGAACGTCGTGCGCCCTGCTGCCACCCCGTCCGCCTGGCGATCGAGCACCACCATCAGCGGCCCGTCGGCCGTCTCGGCGCGCAGCACGAGATCGGCGCCCACCACCTCGACCTGCATCTCGCGCGGCTGCGCATCACCCGCCATGCGATAGCGCGCGATCAGCCGCCCTGCCGAGTCGGCGATGGTGAACGACTGCGGGAATTCGCGACGCGCATGGCGCACGACGTACTCGCCGACGACGCGCGCGGCACGCGCCTTCACCGTCGCCGCCGGCGCCGGCGCGGCCGACTGCGTCGCGACGGGCGCCTGCAGCGGCGCGACCTGCGGCATCGCATCGGTGCCGTCGTGCCGCACACCCTGCTGCGCGGCGCCGCGCGTCGGCGCGGCCACGAGGAGGGCGGTGAGCACCACCGCGTGCGCGACGACGGTGCCGAGCTCGGGACGGGGGAGGCGGCGGGGCTGACGCATGGGATCCTCGACGGTGTGCGATGATGAGATGCGGTGGTCGTCGGGCGACTGCTCGATCGGTCCGCATCCGGGAGTACGGAATCCCATGCCGAAGTCCCTCACGCGGCCGATCGCCCACCGCCGCCACGCCGTGGCGAGCGTGCCGGAAACCACCACCGCGCGCGCCGCGTAGCTTGATGCAGCGCGCGGTGCACCGATGCCCGCGTGCATCGGTGACGTGCCGCGCGTGATCGAACGAGGCACACACTGAGCCCTCCTGCCGCCAGCACCATGGACGAGCGAGCGAACGACCCGCACACGCCACACGGCGCGCACGTCGAGCATATCGCGCGCGTCGATGGGCACGACGATGCCGGCGCGACACGCGCCGCGCGCGACGATGCGCCCGATGCGTCGATCGCGCGCGACGACGTCACGCAGCTCCTGTCGGCATGGAGTGCCGGCGATCGTGCCGCGCTCGATGCGCTCCTCCCCGCGGTCTATGCCGAGCTGCGACGCCAGGCCGATCGCGTGCTGCGCCACCAGGCGAGCGGCCACACGCTGCAGCCGACGGCGCTCGTGCACGAGGCCTGGCTCCGCCTCGTCGCGCAGCGCCCCGCGCAGCTCGAGGGACGCGCGCACTTCGTCGCCGTCGCCGCACGCTGCATGCGCCAGGTGCTCGTCGATGCCGCGCGCGCCCGCAACGCCGACAAGCGCGGCGGCGGCGTGCACGCGGTCACGCTCGATCCGCAGGCCGACCTTCCCGCCGGCACCGGCGAGACGGGGCTCGACATCCTCGCGCTCGACGAGGCGCTCGCGCGCCTCGCGACCATCGACCCGCAGCAGGCGCGCCTCGTCGAACTGCGCTACTTCGTCGGCCTCACGCTCGACGAGACCGCGGCGGCGCTCGGCGTCTCCGCCGCCACCGTCTCGCGCGAGTGGGCGGTCGCGCGACGCTGGCTCCGCCGGGAGCTCGAGCGATGAGCACCGACACGATGAACACGCCGACGCCCGACGCCGACGCGCGCGCCATCACCCCCGACGAGTGGCGCGCGATCAAGGCCGTGGTGCAGGCGGCGCTCAC
>JALOPO010000349.1 GCA_025453855.1 Gemmatimonadaceae bacterium | reverse complement strand
CGCGACCCCGACTCGGAGCTCGACATCGTCCAGCTCATCAAGGAGGGGACGGTGCAGTACGGCATGCAGACCTTCGACCAGTCGCTGCTCGGCTGGTACTCGCGCGGCGTGATCACCTACGAGGCGGCGCTGTTCCACGCCACGAACCCGAGCGAGTTCGCGCTGCAGGTGCAGGGCGTGGGCTCGGCCAGCGACACGTCGTGGGACGCGTTCCGCGGCGACACCCAGGGCTGAGCCGCACATGTTCAAGAAGGTCCTGATCGCCAATCGCGGCGAGATCGCGCTGCGCGTCATCCGCGCCTGCCGCGAACTCGGCATCCAGACGGTGGCCGTCTACTCGGAGGCCGACCGCGATTCGCTGCACGTGCGCTTCGCCGACGACGACGTCTGCATCGGGCCGGCGCCCGGGCGCGAGAGCTACCTGCGCATCCCGCGCATCATCGCCGCCGCCGAGATCACCGGCGCCGACGCGATCCACCCGGGGTACGGCTTCCTGGCCGAGAACGCCGAGTTCGCCGAGACGTGCGCGGCCTCGGGGATCGCCTTCATCGGCCCCACCGCGCACCAGATCCGCGTGATGGGCGACAAGGCCTCAGCGCGCAAGGCGATGTCCGAGGTCGGCGTGCCGATCGTCCCCGGCACCCCGGGACCGGTCGAGGACCCGGACGAGGCGCTCGCCTTCGCCGAGCAGATCGGCTTCCCGGTGATCATCAAGGCCGCGGCCGGCGGCGGCGGCAAGGGGATGCGCGTCGCGCGCGACGCCGACGACTTCCTGCGCTCGTTCGCCCTGGCGCGCAGCGAGGCGCTGAGCGCCTTCGGCAACGGCGACGTCTACGTGGAAAAGTACCTCCTCAAGCCGCGCCACATCGAGTTCCAGATCCTCGGCGACACGCACGGGCACGTGATCCACCTGGGCGAGCGCGACTGCTCGGTGCAGCGACGCCACCAGAAGCTGATCGAGGAGGCGCCGAGCCCCGCGATGACGCCCGAGCTGCGCCAGCGCATGGGCGAGGCGGCGGTGAAGGGGGCCAAGGCGATCGACTACGTGGGGGCCGGCACGATCGAGATGCTGCTCGACGAGGACGGGTCGTACTACTTCATGGAGATGAACACGCGCATCCAGGTGGAGCACCCGGTCACCGAGATGCTCACCGGCGTCGATCTCGTGAAGGAACAGATCCGCGTGGCGGCCGGCGAGCCGCTGAGCGTGCGCGAGCTCCCGCCGTTCCGCGGGCACGTGATCGAGGTGCGCGTGAACGCCGAGGACCCGATGCGCAACTTCCAGCCGTCGCCGGGGAAGATCGAGGCGTTCCATCCGCCCGGCGGCCCCGGCGTGCGCCTCGACAGCCACGCGTACGCGGGCTACACGGTGCCGCCGCACTACGATTCGCTGATCGCCAAGCTCATCGTGCAGGCCACGACGCGCGAGGAGTGCGTGCGCCGCATGGAGGTCGCGCTCGAGAGTTTCATCATCGAGGGGCCTACGACGACGATCCCGTTCCTGGCCAAGGTGATGCGCAACGCGCGCTTCCGGGCCGGCGACGTGGACACGAAGTTCCTCGAGCGCGAAACCGAGCTGTTCGCCAAGGAGTGATGGTGCGGGTGGACACCTACCTGTCGCCGGCGGCGCTCGCGCCGTCGGCGCTGGCCGGGGCCGTGGTGGCGGTCATCGACGTGCTGCGGGCGAGCACCACCATCGCGGTGGCGCTCGACGCGGGCGCACGGGCCGTGATCCCGTTCCTGGAGCCGGAGGACGCCCGCCGCGCGGCACAGGGGCATGCGCGCGGCGACGTGCTCCTCGCCGGCGAGCGCCAGATGCGCGCCATCCCGGGCTTCGATGTCGGCAATTCGCCGCTCGAGTTCACGAGCGACGTCGTGCAGGGACGCACGGTGCTCCTCACCACCACCAATGGCACGCGCGCGCTGCATGCGGCGCACGAGGCGGCGGAGGTGCACGTGGCGAGCTTCGTGAACGTGTCGGCCTCGGTGGCCGCGCTGTCGGCGGCGGTGGCGCAGGGGAGGGGCGTGGCGATCGTCTGCGCGGCGAGCGCCGGGCAGTTCTCGCTCGAGGACGCGACGCTCGCCGGCCGCCTCGCGGACGCCGTGCTCCAGCGCCATCCATCGCTGCCGATCGACGATGCGACGCGCACGTGCCGCCTGCTGCACGAGCGCTACGGCGACGATACCGCGCGCCTCTTCGCCGAGGCGGAGCACGGGCGCGCGCTCGCGGAGGCGGGCTTCGCCGCGGATCTCGCGGCCTGCGGTGCGATCGACGCGCACCCGATCGCCTGCCGCTATCGCGACTCGATCATCGTGGGGGCGCCGGTGACGGTCGCTCTCGGCGCCTGAGCGCGGTCGCCATGGCCAGGCGCGAGGTGGGCGGCGTGGGGATGCTCTGCCTGAGCCTCTTCCTGGCCGGCGTGCTCGCCACGTACGCGGTGGGGAGCGATGGCGGGCTGCAGGAGGTGCGTGGTGCCTTCGGCGTGGTCGGCGCCTTCCTCGCGCGCCCGCTGGTGCTCCTGCTCGGCTGGAGCGGTGCGGTCTTCCTGCCGGTGCTGCCGGCGGTGCACGGGCTGCGGCTCCTCGGCCGCCTCGACTCGCGCGAGGATCGCGACTGGCTGCGCTTCATCATCGGCGTCGCGCTCACGCTCCCGATCGCGGCCGCGCTCGCGCTGCGCGTGGGGCGCGAGCTGAGCGTGGTGGCGGGGCTGTGGGGCGGCTTCCTGGCCTTCTACCTGGAACGCTGGGTCGGCGCGGTGGGCGCCTGGCTGGTGGTGCTCGCGCTGCTCTGCGGGCTGACGATCGCCACGCTGGCGTGGAATCCGTTGCAGCTCGTGCTCGATCGGCTGCGCCACGGTCCACGCGCCGTCGCCACTGCGGCACAGCAGGCGAGCGATGCCGCGCGCGCCGCGCTCGCCATGGCGCCGCCGCCGGAAGAGCTCCCCGCGATCGATGACTACGCCCTCGCCTCGCCGCCCAGCCGCTCGGCCACCGCGGCGAATGCCCTGGGTGAGGGACGTCCCGTCATCACGGGCGATGCGCGTGCCGAGGCCGCACCGGCCGATGCAGAGGACGCGGCAGCCGGTGCGCGCGCGAGTCGCGGACGCGGCGCGAAGCGTCCCCCCGTGATCGCGGACGACGAGGAGGATGCGTCGGAAGCCGACGCCAGGGTGATCCCGATCGCGAGCCGCCGC
>JALOPO010000348.1 GCA_025453855.1 Gemmatimonadaceae bacterium | reverse complement strand
GCGCCCTCGGCTCGTTCGCGATGTGGCTCAACGAGCGCACCGCCTGGCTCTGGCGTCGCCTCTGGCCGCTGGAGCTCCGCTTCTGGGCGGTGGCGCGCACCGCGATCGCGCACGCGCCGCGCCATGCGGTGCTGGTGCAGGCGGCGCGCGCGCTGCTGCTCGCGCAGTCGAGCGACTGGCCGTTCATGCTCACGCGCGACGAGGCCGCCGATCACGCGGCGCGTCGGGCGACGGCGCATCTCGATGCCTGCGAGGCGCTGGTGACGGCGCTCGAGGCGCTCGCCGACGACGCCGCACCCGACGAGCGGCTGGTGGCGGCGCGCGCACTCGCGGCCGAGCAGGCGCGCCTCGACGACCCGTTCCACGACGACGACGTGCTCGCGGCGCTGCAGGGCGCGCTCGCTGCCGGCCCGACGCCGGGCGGGGCCTCGCGTCGCACGTCGCTCGCGGTGGCGCCGGTGGTCGCCGATGCCACCGGCGACGGCGGCGCGGCGGCGGTGGCCGCGTAGCCTCGTGGCACGTCGCGCGTCCTCGTCCGGTACCTCTCTCCGTCGCCTCGTTCGCGCCATCGGGCAGGCGCCACATCGCGTGCCGGCACACGCCCTCGCCGCGCCGTGCGCCATCGTCTCCCGCTCCGTTCGCCGATCCGCATGAGCACTCCCGATCCGTCCCTGCCGCGCATCGCGATCCACGCGCACTGCTACCAGCCGCCGCGCGAGGATCCGTTCACCGGGCGCGTCCCCGCCGAGCCGACCGCGCTCCCGTTCCACGACTGGAACGCGCGCATCACGGCCGAGTGCTATGCGCCGCTCGTGCACGCGCGCGACCTCAC
Source organism: Gemmatimonadaceae bacterium (assembly GCA_025453855.1). GTDB lineage: Bacteria > Gemmatimonadota > Gemmatimonadetes > Gemmatimonadales > Gemmatimonadaceae > JALOPO01. The sequence continues at coordinate 4,850 of JALOPO010000348.1, read as the reverse complement.
GGGGCACGTGTACGTGAACCTGTTCGAGTGGATGAGCTTCGACCTCGCGCCGACGCTCGCCACCTGGCTCGAGCGGCATGCGCCGCACGTGCTGCAGGCGATGATCGCCGGCGACGCGGCGGCGATCGCGCGCACGGGGCACGGCAACGCGATCGCGACCACGTGGCACCACGTGATCCTCCCGCTCGCCTCGCCGCGCGAGCGCGCGCAGGAAATCGCCTGGGGGCTGGCCGACTTCCGGGCGCGCTTCGGGCGCGACCCGCTCGGCTTCTGGTGCCCCGAGACGGCGATGGACGACGACACCGCGGCCGCGCTCTGCGACGCGGGGCTGCGCTTCGCGCTGGTGGCGCCGAACCAGATCGCGGGCGGGGCGTGGAGCACGCAGCCGGTGACGTGGCGGCAGGGCGATCGGTCGCTGGTGCTCGTGCCGTACGACGGGCAGACGAGCGGCGCGATCGGCTTCACGAACCTGGTGCAGGACGGCGCGGCGCTGGCGGCGGCGCTGCTGCGCGGCGCGACGACGCACGGCGTGACGAGCGTGGCCACCGACGGCGAGACCTTCGGCCATCACAAGCGGCACGGCGAGATGGGGCTCGCGGCCGCGGTCGGGATCCTGCACCGCTCGCGGCAGGCGGCGGTGGTGGGGACGGAAGCGCTGGTCGCGGTGCACGACGAGTGGCCCGAGGCGCAGCTGGTGAGCCCGAGCGCGTGGAGCTGCGCGCACGGCGTGCAGCGGTGGCGCGCCAACTGCGGCTGCCGTGCCGACCACACGCGTCCCGCGCGCCAGCAGTGGCGCGGCCCGCTGCGCGAGGCGCTGCGCTGGCTCGCCGACGCGATCGACGAGGGCGACGGCGAGCGTGACGACGCCGCGATGCCGGCGTGGGATGCGCGCACGGCGCGCTACGCGATGTTCACGAGCTGCGGCTGGTTCTTCGACGAGTTCGAGGGGCACGAGACGCGCATCCTGCTGCGCTTCGCGGCGCGCGCGATGGCCGGTCGCGCCGATGCGGCGCAGCTCGAGGCGGGCTTCGTCGAGCGGCTCGCGCACGCCGAGTGCAACGATCGGGCGCTCGGCACCGGCGCGGATCTCTGGCGGCGCGATTTCGCGTCGCTGGTGCGGTCGGAGGCGCTGGTGGCGCGCTGATCGCCCGCGGCCCCGCGGTTCCACGCACCGTGCGCCGGATGACGAGACTCGTGGACGGTGGGACGATGGCGCGCGCCTCAGTCGTCGACCGTCGCCGTCCCCGCCCAGCGTGACCCGAATCGCTCCTTCTGGCGCATGACGAACGCCAGCACCTCGGCCACGGCGACGTAGAGCTCGACCGGGATCATCGTCCCGGGCTGCACGTTGGCGGCGAGGAGGGCGCGGGCCACGGGCTTGTTCTCGACCACCGGCACGCCGGCCTCGAAGGCGATCGCCTTGATGCGCTCGGCCACCTTGCGCTGGCCGATGGCGACGATGTACGGGGCGGGGAACTTCGACGGGTCGTAGCGCAGCGCGACCGCGATGTGGATCGGGTTCACCACCACCACGTCGGCCTGCGGGACCTCGGCGAGCATGCGCTTGCGCGCCAGGGCACGCGCCGCGCTGCGCAGGCGCTGCTTGATGAGCGGATCGCCCTCGGCCGCCTTGTTCTCCTCCTTGACCTCCTGCTTGGTCATCATCAGCCCCTTCTTCCAGCGCCACCACTCCCACGCGTAGTCGGCGACGCCGAGCACGAGCCAGGCGAGACCGACGCGATAGAGCAACGTGAAGGCGTGCTCGCGGACGAGGAGGACGAGCGCCATCGGGCCGCGCTGCGCGAGCGCGAGCACGTCGCCCCAGACGCCGTCGGTGGCGCTCCAGGCCACGGCGCCGATGATGACGAGCTTGATCACGCTCTTGAGCGCGTTCGCGATCGCCTGCATCCCCCAGATGCGCTTCGCGTTCGCGACGGGACTGAGCTTCTCCCACCTGGGCGCGAGCGGCTGCGTGCTGAGGATGCCACGCGCCTGCCCGGCGCCGACGACGAGCGGGACGAGCGTGATCGCGGCGACGATCGTCGCCACCTGCGCGAGCGTGCGCCAGCCGAGCTGCGTCACGCCGGCCACGAGATCCTGCGGGCGGTGCACCTCGGCGCCGGCGCGGTAGAGCCCGTCGTCCTGTCGGTTGCTCTGTCTTCTCGCTGTCGCTGTCGGCCATGCGCGCTCAGGGCGTGCCGAGCATCGGCGCGATGAGCCGCTCGATGTCGTGCAGGTGACGCGCATCCCACCCGGCGAACCAGGTGGCGGTGAGTGCGATACCGGCACCGATCGTCACCAGGCCGGCGGCGATCTGGAGCGGGAAGGCGACGGCGAGCAGGTTGAACTGCGGCGCCGCCTTCACGAGCACGCCCAGCAGGAGCGTGGCGAGGATCGACGCGGCGATGGCCGGCGCGGCGAAGAGGATGCCGAGCGAGAGGAGCTCGCCACCGAGCTTCCCCATGGCGAGCAGCCCGGGTGCGACGTCGAGCACCGTGCCGGGCGGGACGACGCGCAGCGTCTCGCCCACCCCCTCGATCATGAGCACGTGACCACCGCTCGCGAGCAGGAGGAGCGTGGTGAAGGCGGTCATGAACTGGCCGAGCGTGGGGACGCTCACGCTCGTCATGGGATCGAAGAGCGAGGCGCCCTGGAGCCCGGTCTGCACCGCCATGAAGTCGCCCGCGGCCTGCGCCGCGCCGACGACGATCGCGCTCCCGAAGCCGATCGCCAGGCCGACGATCGACTCGGTGGCGAAGGTGGCGAAGGTGGCCTGCGCCCCGGCGACGGCGTTCGCCTTCGCGACCGGGAAGAGCACCACGGTGAGGACGACGAGCATCGCGGTGCGGAGCCGCACCGGGATCGTGCGCGACGCGAAGAACGGCGCCACGAGCGCCATCCCGCCCAGCCGGCAGAAGAGCAGGAAGGCGAGCTGCATCGCGCTGTCGAGCGGCATCACGATGTGGAGCGCATGTGGACGCGTGGGGATTCCGGGCGGAGCACGGCGCGATGCCGGCGCCGCGTCAGCGGAAGCCCTGCACGAGCCCCGTCACGACCAGCGACCAGCCGTCGACGAGGACGAAGAGGAGGAGCTTGAACGGCAGCGAGACCATCGCCGGCGGGAGCATCATCATGCCCATGCTCATGAGCACCGAGCTCACCACCACGTCGACGACGATGAAGGGGAGGAAGAGCGCGAAGCCGATCTGGAAGGCGGTGCGGAGCTCGCTGGTGACGAAGGCGCTCATGAGGACGGTGAGCGGCACCTCCTCGCGCGTCGTCGGTTGCGGCCCCTCGCTCAGGTCGACGAAGGTCTGCAGCTCCTTGTCGCCGACCTGCGCGAGCATGAAGGTGCGGAACGGGACGACGGCGCGCTGCATCATCTCCACCTGCTCGATGCGCCCCTCCATCCACGGCTCGAGCGCGGTGCTGTTCACCTCGCGCAGCGTGGGCGCCATCACGAAGCCGCTGAGCACGAGCGCGAGCGCGGCGATGAGCTGGCCGGGCGGCGTCCCCTGCGTGCCGAGCGCCTGCTTGAGGAAGCTGAGCACGACCATGATGCGCGTGAACGCGGTCATCATCAGCAGCAGGAGCGGGAGCAGCGAGAGCAGCCCCATCATGACGACGACGCCGACGGTGCCGCTCAGGCGCAGCCCCTCGCCGCCGGCCGACTTGCCGAACTGCAGGTCGATGGTCGGTGCGACGGCGGCGAGCGCGCTGTCGGCGCGGCGCTGCATGCGCTGCGCCTCGGCGGTGGTGAGCGGCGCGCGCCCCGCGGCCTGCGCGCGCTCGGCGGCGATGCCGGCGGCCTGCGGTGCAGGGACGAGCGGGGCGATGGTCGGCACGCCGCCACCCTGCGCGGCGGTGCGGGCGGGGCGATCGGGACGCGGCGCGGGTGCCTGCGCCGCACGCTGCTGCGGAAGGTCGCGCGGGCCGGGACGCGCGGCGCCCGCGGGGACGGCGCGGAAGCCGGCGTCGGGCGACTCGGGCGTCACGCGCGCGGGGAGCGTGGTCGGCGTCGTGGCGGGGCCGACGGTCGTGGCGGGTGTGGGCGCGGGTGTTGCGACCGGGCGCGGTGCGGCGGCGCCCTGCGCCTGGGCGGCACGCGGCGCGACGAGCGTGAGGGCGGTGAGGGCGAGCATCGCCACGCCACGCAGCGCGAGGCGGAGTGCGTCGCCGAACGCCTGGTCGGCGGCCGACGCACGTGCGATCGCGCCATCGCTGTCACGTGGCTCGGGGCGCGGCTCGGCACGCTCTTGACGACGCGCGTCGCTGCGCACGTCGGCACGCAACTCGGTGCGCGCCTCGGTGCGCGCCACCGTCGCGGAGCGCGGACGCGCCTCGCGCGTGGTCTCGCGCATCGCGACCGCGGCGTGCACGTACGACGGCACCTCGGGGCGCGCGTTCGGCGCAGCCACGCGCTCGGCCGCCGCGAAGGCGTCGTCGAGCGCGCCGGTGCGCCGCGCGGCGATCTCGGCGAGCGTCGGCAGCCCACTCGTCGACGCGGCGGCGGCCGTGCGACGCGATGCGACGGGAGCGGGCGCCGGTGGACTGCCCGGACGTGGCGCGCGCGGCGACTCGGCGATCGCCGGCACCATCAGCGGCGTCGGCATCACGAGCGGTGCGGGGAGCTGCGCGAGCATCGCCGCACTCGGCATCGCCACCGGCGTGTGGCGCGGCGAGACGGCGGCGACACTCGGCGGCGTCAGGTCGATCGCCAGCGGGGTCGCGGTCGGCGTCGCGCGGGGCGTGTGCGCGGGCGTGCTGGCACGGCGCGCGCCGGCGGCCGGCACCTGGCGCAGCCAGTCGGTGTTCGGCGCGCGATACGGGACGCGCGCCGTGCTGCCGTT